>DASTLK010000311.1:0-4540 GCA_035715025.1 Vicinamibacteria bacterium | reverse complement strand
GTCCGCCCCGCCGTCGATCGCTTCTGCCGCGAGCTCGAGGAAGGCGGCGACGTGCATTGGGACGACTGGATGGAGCGCCGGGAGCAGGTCCGCGCACGGGTGGCCGCGCTGATCGGCGCGGAGGCCGAGGAGATCGCGTTCGCGCCCAACACGTCGACGGGCATGAACCTGATCGCGGATCTCGTCGCCGCCGACGGCCCCGTCCTGAGCGACGATCTGGAGTTCCCCGCCGTCACGCTGCCCTGGATCCATCGCGGTGTGCCCGTGCACTTCATCCCCGCCGTGGAAGGCATCCTCCGCCTCGAGTCGTTCCTGAAGCCGGACGCGCCCCCCGCGGCCACCATCGCGATCAGCCACGTCGAGTTCTCGAACGGTTGCCGGCAGGACCTCGAGGCCTTCGGCCGCATCAAGGACGATCGCCACCTCGTGGTCTCGGCCAGCCAGTCCGCGGGCGTGTTCCCGATCGACGTCCGACGCAGCCGCCTGGACGGGCTGGCCAGCGCCGGGCACAAGTGGCTCGGCGCCGGTTATGGGGCCGGGTTCCTCTTCATTCGCGGCGGATTGCTCCGCGCGCGGCCCCCGCGCACGATCGGGTGGATGAGCGTCGAGCGCCCCTACGACTTCGACAACCGTGCGTACACCATCCTTCCCGGAAACCGTCGCACGGAAGCAGGGTGTCCGCCCTTCGCGCCCATCTTCGCGCTCGGCGCCGCCGTGGAGTACGTGCTCGCGCTCGGTGTGGAGCGGATCGAAGCGCGTGTCCTCGCTCTCAACACCTACCTCACCGACCAGCTCGAGCGCGCGGGGATCCCCGTCCTCTCGCCCGACGGAGCCTACCGCTCGGCCGAGACCCTGTGCGAGGTCGCGGACCCGCCGCGCGCGGCGGCCTTCCTCCGCGAGCGGGGCATCGAAGTCACGACGAAGCCGGAGGGCCTCCGCATTTCCACCCATTACTACAATGCGGAATCCGACGTGGACACCTGCGTGCGCGCCCTGGCCGATTACGTGCGAGGATCCGGGCAAAGCGCGTAGAAGAGCTGCGGCACGTTCCTTGCTTTAGCTGAACCGTTTGCCCGCCTCGTCCGAACTCTGATACACTGACGTCTCCGGAATTCCCCGTGCTCCCACTTCATCCCGGCCCACCGCCGAGCCCTGAGGAAAGAAAAGAGAGGTCAGTTGTGGACTTCCAGGTTGGAGAGAAGGTCATCTATCCGAACCACGGAATCGGCGTCGTCGAGAGCATCCAGACGCGCCCCGTTCCCGGTGGCAAGATCAGCCTTTATCAGCTGCGAATCCTTTCCAACGACTCGCGCGTGTGGGTCCCCCAGCAGAACGCGGACGGGGTCGGCCTTCGTCACGTCATCTCGTCGGGTGACGCCCGGAAGATCTTCAACCTTCTCGGCGATGGCACCATCGATCAGCAGGCGAACTGGAAGGGCCGCTTCAAGGAGAACTCGGACAAGATGAGGACGGGCAGCCTCCACGAGGTCGCCGTGGTCCTCAAGGGCCTCACCTTCCTGTCCCGCAAGAAGGCGCTTTCGTTCCGCGAGAAGCGCATGCTCGACCGAGCCAAGTTCCTCCTCGTGAGCGAGATCGCCGAGGTGGAGGGCAAGACGCAGGCGACGATCGAGGAGCGCGTCGACAAGGCGCTGAACAAGACGTTCGCGCCGCCGGAGATCAAGCCGGTCAAGATCCCGGTGCAGAAGCCCGTGGGCGCTCGGCGACGCCTTTTCGACGCCTAAGGTCTTTGATCTCAGGGGGGGAACTCACCGCTCACTCCGAACGGAGTGAGCTCCCCCCCTGAAACCCCCCAGCGTCTACCGCCGCTACACGGCGCTAGACTCCTGACTCGCTGGCCCATTTGCCGCCCTGTTTGCTGCCCCGTTTGCCGTCGCCCTTTTGGCCCGCATCTTCACGTCTGGCCTTGACTTCCACGGATCAACCGGGCTAGACTCCGCTCACTTGGAGCGACCCCGATGAGCGATTCGACCTCCGCGCGGAATGCGATGACCAAGGCGGACCTGATCAACATCGTGGCCAAGAAGCTCGACATCACCCAGGTGCAGTCCGGCATCATCGTCGAGGCTGCCCTGCGCAGCATCGTGAATGCCTTGCAGGGCGGCAGCGAGGTCGAGATCCGCGGTTTCGGGAGCTTCCGGTTCCGGAATCGAGCGCCGCGCAAGGGCCGCAACCCCAAGACGGGCGAGAAGGTGGACGTTCCGCCCAAGAAGATCCCGTACTTCAAGATGGGCAAGGAGCTGAAGGCCCTCCTCAACGGCGTGCCGCACTCGGAGGAGGCCGCGTCCGCCCCCGGCCGTCCCGCCTCCGAGCCCACGGAGTCCTGAGGCTCCGCCACCCTCCGAGCCCCACCGCCGCGAATGCTGCGGGCCTTCCTGATCGCCACCCTGGTGCTGCCCTATACGGCGGTCGCGGCCGCGATCGGCCTTTTCCATGCCGCCGTCACGGGCTCCGACGTCCTGCTGTTCCGACTGGGCCATGCCGGCGTGCGCCTGACTCTCCTCCTGGCGGGTACGCGAATCGCCCTGGAGGGCCGCGAGAACCTGGGCGACGCGCGCAACACCGTCGTCATCTCGAATCACGTGAGCCATCTGGACGGGCCCGTGCTGTTCGAGGCCCTGGGGACCGACCTCAGGGCGGTGGTCAAGAAGGAGATCTTCTCCTGGCCATTTCTCGGACCCGTGCTGCGCCGGGCCGGGTTCGTCGCCGTCAACCGTCGCGACCGCATCCAGTCGGGCCAGGCGCTCTCGCGAGCGGCCGCGTCGCTGCGTGCGGGCTCGTGCTTCCTCGTGTTCCCGGAAGGCACGCGCTCGCGCACGGGCGAGCTCGGGGCCTTCAAGAAGGGCGGCTTCGTGATCGGCATCGAGGCGGGGAGCCGGATCCTTCCCGTCGTGGTGCACGGGGGCCGCGAGCTGATGCCGGCGGGTGGATTCCGCATCCGCGGCGGCACGGTGCGGGTGCGGGTCCTGGACCCGCTCGATGCCAGGGGTTACTCTTACGCGGACCGCGATCGTCTCGCCGCCGAGGTGCACGCTCGCATCGCGGCCGCGCTCGAGGATCTGCGGGCCGGAACGGGAGGAGAGCCGACCGCAGCATGAAGACCCAAGGGAGCCTGGCCGAGCAGGACTTCCCGCGTCTGGTCCAAGCTCTCCACGAGCGCCGCTGGACCGGAGTCCTCACCCTCACCCATGCCGGCGTCGGCAAGAGCGTCGTCGTCCAGGAGGGGCGGATGGTCTTCGCGTCGTCTTCGAGCCGCGACGAGCGGCTCGGCGAGCTGATGCTCCGGCGCGGGCGCATCACGCTGCGCCAGCTCGCCGAAGCGGGCAAGGCGATGGTGCCGGGAAAGCGGCTCGGGACCGTGCTCGTCGAGCAGGGGGCGCTCGCGCCCAAGGATCTCGTCAAGAGCGTGATCGAGCACACGCAGGAGATCATCTACGGCGCCTTCCTGTGGACGGAGGGCCACTACCGGCTCGAGCTGGGCGGGGACACGAAGGAAGCGATCAAGCTCAACATCAGCACGCCCGACCTGATCCTGGAGGGCATTCGCCGCATCGATTCCTGGACGCGCATCGACCGCGCGGTGGGCGGGCTGACGGCGCGGTACGAGCGGATCGAGGACTACGAGGCAAGGCTCCGCGGCGCCACCCTTCCTCCGGAGAAGCTCGCGATCCTGACCCACCTCACCCAGCCGCGCACGGTCGAGAACATCTGCGAGAGCTCCACCTTGCCCGATTTCGAAGTCTGCCGCACGCTCTGGGCCTACCGCGTCGTCGGCGTCGTGCGCCGGATGGGCGAGCCGGCGCTCGCGGGCACGGCCGAGGGCGAAGGCCTCGGCCTCATGACCAACGGAGAGTCATGATGGCCGGAGAAAAGCGCGAGACCCCGCGCATCCAGCCCTTCGTCGCCTCCTGTCACGTCGTGGACGGCGCGCGCCGCTACGGCGCCTACCTCACGGACTTGAGCCTGACCGGCGCCCGCATCTCGTGCGACGCGCCCCCGCCGCAACCCGAGGCCTGGATCACGCTCGAGGTCCGGCTGGGACGGCCGCCCTCCCGCGTGCGGCTGCAGGCACAGGTGCGCTGGATCGGCCTCGGCCGCAGCGCGCATCACTTCGGGGTGACTTTCCACCTCGATCAGGAGGGCCAGCGTACCCTGGCCGCGGTGGTGGACGAGTTCCATCGCCGCGCGGCCGAGCTGGCCTGAGGCCGGGAGACCAGCGCGCGAATGGTGCCGCCCAACGAAGACCCGCCCTCGCGGCGGGCGCCCTGGACCTCTGGCCCCGAGCCCACGGCGGCCAACGGATGGCTCGGCCTCGACGACGACGAGCTGCTCTTCCGCATCGAGCGGCTGCCCGCCGGGCACGGCGAGGATGAGGCGCTGATGGAGGTCGTGCGCAGCGCCCGCCACTTCTTCGTCCGCCAGGAAGCGGCCAAGAAGATCCGCGATCACCGCCGCCTGCGTGCCCACTCCGGCGACCGTCACATCGGGCAGATCCTCGTGCGCGCCATGACGCGGCGGGAGG
>DASTLK010000310.1:0-8320 GCA_035715025.1 Vicinamibacteria bacterium | reverse complement strand
CCAGGCCGCGACCTGGTAGCGGCCGGTCAGCGCGCGGCCGCGGGCGCCGGCGGGACGTGCGCGTCCCACCACTCGCGCGCCCTCTCCGGTGTCCAGCGGCCGGGCAAGCCGGTGGCTTCGAGCAGCCGGGCCAGCTCGCGGGCGCTGGTGGGACGGCGCGCCGGGTCCTTCTCGAGGCAGGTCAGGATGAGGTCTTCCAGCTCGGACGGCACCGCGATCCCGGCGCGGCGCGACGGCGGCACGGGCGGCGTCTGGACGTGGTGCAGGACGAGCTCCATGGATGTCGCGCCTTCGAAGACGCGCTGGCCCGACACCAGCCAGTAGGCCACGCAGCCCAGACCGTAGATGTCCACGCGCCCGTCGATCGCCCGTTCGCCGAGGATGAGCTCGGGGGCCAGGTAGGCGGGAGTTCCGGCGATGGCGCTCTCGCGGCTGAGCGCCGGGTCCGACGTGGCGTCGGCCCAGCTCGACTTGACGAGGCCGAAGTCGAGGACCTTCAAGAAGTCGTGCTCCCGGCCGCGGCGGCAGGCGTAGAGGTTGGCGGGCTTGATGTCGCGGTGGACGAGCCCGGCGAAGTGCGCGTCGTCGAGGGAGTCGCAGGCGTGGACGAGAAGGTGTGCGGCCCTTTCCGCGGGGACGGGTCCGAAGCGACGCACGAGGGACTCCAGGTCCAGGCCGTCGAGGATCTCCATCACGTAATAGAACGTTCCCTCCCGGGTCACTCCGAAGTCGTACAGGTCCACGGTGTGAGGCGAGTGCAGGGCCGCGGTGGCCTGGGCCTCGCGCTCGAAGCGCAGGACGAGGTTCTCCGCGGCGCGCCCGCCGGCGACGCCGAGACGGTCCGGGCGGATGAGCTTGATCGCGGCCGGGCGTGCGAGCATCCGGTGACGCGCCCGCCAGACCTCTCCCATGCCGCCGCTGTCGATGCGCTCCACGAGCTCGTAACTGCCCATCTCCCGCGCCTTCTGCACTGCGGCCCCCAGCCGGCCGAGGACGAGGCTGGCCAGGAGGGCGAGGATCGCGGCCAGATAGTTCTCGAGGCTGTTGAGGACCACGGTCGTGACCGCGGCCGGAGGATTCCCCATCCGCACACCGATCGCGTAGGCGAGCGGCCAGGTCGACGCGGCGGCCAGGCTGGCCAGGATGGTCTTGGCCGGCCGGGCCGGGACGACGAGCGGGAACATCGCGATCACGACGCAGAGCCAGGAGATCGTCTCCAGGGGACGCTCCGCGGAGAGGGGCGTGAGGTTGTCGCCGATCGCGACGCCGAAGGCGACGATGACCTCGTAGACGAGGCCGAGATCGATGAGGCGGACGGGAGTGAGGAGGCCCTTGCGCGCGGTCCAGGCCACCATCACCGAAACGAGGATCATGACGGCGCTCACGCCCGCGTGCATCCGTGGTCGCGGAAGCGCATACCAGCCGGCCAGGCGGCCGATGGGGTTGATGGCGAGGGCGAAGGCGAACGCCGCGGCCACCACGAGACTGAAGAGCTCCAGGCGCCGCCCCGCCTCGCGGAGGAGGTCCGGCGGCATGCCGCGGGAGATGAGCGCCCCCAGGGAGGAATCACTCGCGCTACGCGGCCGGATGAGCTCGACCGTGCTCACTCGAGTGTCATCGAGATCGCCGGTGGAGTGACTCACGGGTCTCCCGCGGCACTATACGCGATCGCCTCAGGTCACATAGCGGATCTCGAGAGGGGCGCCATGGCCAGGACGCACGCGACCGGGCGTGGCATCGATGCCTGGATTGTAGATGCGCCCATTGGACTAGACTCTTCCCCATCTGACCTTGGGGGGTAGGGATGAAGAAAGCAGCCATTCGAGCCGCCCTGTGCGCGGCCATGCTCGGTACGCCCGCGGCCACGGCGCGCGCGCAAGCGCCGGCCCCGGCCAAGCCCGTCGCCACGAACACCTCGAACTGGGGCGAGGGCGTGCTCGTCGACCTCATGTCCGTCGAGCGCAAAGGCAGCATCCTGACCGTCAAGTGGGCGGTGCGGAACACGGGGAGCAAGCGCGTCGATCCGAAGTTCGGCCTCGTCGGTCGGGACCAGACGACCTATGCCGTCGACGAGGACAGTGGAACGAAGTACTACGTCCTCACGGACAAGGAGAAGCACGCGCTGGCCTCGGAGCACAGTTATCTGAACAACGATACGTACGGGATCGAGGGCAACATCGAGCCGGGAGCGACCGCCCGCTACTGGATGAAGCTGCCCGCGCCGCCACCGGCGGTGAAGGCCATCAGCATCTTCTTCACCAAGGTGGAGCCTTTCGAGTCGGTCGCCATCACGGACAAATAGCATGCGCGACAGGTTCGCGCTGGTCATGGCCGCGGCCGTCCTGAGCGCGTGCGGGTGGCTGGGCGGGAAGGAGGAGGCCCGCGGGACATCCTCCGGCTCCGGGGTCCAGGGGTCGGGCCGCATCGCGCCGGTCGCGTCGCCCCTGCCCGCGGGGGGAGTCGCCGCCACCGGCACCGCGGCCGCGCCGTGGGTCGATCCGGAGCCGCCGGGTGCCCAGGTGACGGCGGAGCAGGTCGTGGCCGCCCCCTGGAACCAGGACAAGGTCACGCAGCTCACGATGAGCATCACCACTCTCGTGGACACGAAGACGGGTCTACAGGGCTTCCGGTCCGCCGTCGCTCCCGCGGCGACCACGCTCGACGAGCGCCTCACCCGTCTGGGCGCGGAGGTCACGGGCACCGAGGTCACCATCCGCCTGCCCGGCTCGGTGCTGTTCGACTTCGACTCCGCGCAGATCCGTCCCGATGCGGAGCGGACGCTGGCCGAGGTGGCGGAGGTGATCAAGGGGTACGCCAAGCGGCCCGTGCGCATCGAGGGTCACACGGACTCCGTGGCCTCGGACGACTACAACCAGAAGCTCTCGGAGCGGCGGGCGGCGTCGGTGCGCGCCTGGCTCACGGGCAATGGCGTGGAAGGGGCGCGACTGACGCCCCACGGGTTCGGCGAGACCAGGCCGGTGGCGGACAACGGAACGGCCGAGGGCCGGCAGCGGAACCGGCGCGTCGAAGTGATCATCGAGAAGGGCCGCTGAGCGATGCTAAGCTCTTCTCATGCAGGAACGGCGCCTCAAGGCCAGCCGCCGGCGTAGTCCCCAGACCGCCGCGGACCTCGCCGCGGACCTGGCGTCGCCGGGACGGCGGGCCGGACCTCGGCGCGTGCCGCCGGCGCTCCTGGCCGCCATCACGGGAACGATCGCGGACGTCGCCGCCACCGCCGGTCCCGTGGTCGAGGCGGCCGGGGACGCGGTCCGCGGCGACGATCCGGCGCGGCAGCACGAGCGCCTGGGCGTCGCCCTTCGCAACCTGGAGGCGGCGATGAGCCAGGCCTCCATCGCGGTACGCGCCCTCCTCGCCGACCTGGAGCACGCCAAGCGGCGGCTTCCGTCGCGCCACAAGTAGGATCGGGCTCGCTGCGGATGGTCAAGGCCCTTCGCCGCGCGGCCGTGGCTCTGCGCATCGCCGGGAGCGCGCTCGCGCGCAACCGGCTGCGCACCGCGCTCACCGGTGTCGGGATCGCCATCGGCACCATGGCCGTCATCTCGACGGTCGCCATCGGCCAGGGCGGCGCGGCCCAGATCCACGAGCAGTTCCTCCTCCTGGGGGACAACCTCGTCTGGATCGAGGCGGGCGGGCGCACCGTCAACGGCCTCCGCACCGGCTCCGGCCAGACCCCTACGCTCGTCCTGGCCGACATGCAGGCCATGCTGCAGGCGGCGCCCGCGCTGAAGAGCTGCTCGCCCCAGGTGGACTCCTCGGTTCAGATCATCCACGGGAACCAGAACTGGCACACCGGGTATCGCGGAGTGGCGCCGGAGTACGTGGACATCCGCCGATGGACGGTGACCAGCGGCGAGATCTTCACGCCCGAGCAGGTCGTCTCCGCCGCGAACGTGTGCCTGCTCGGACAGACCGTGATCGGAAGGCTTTTCGTGGACGAGGATCCCGTGGGTCAAACCGTCCGCATCCGCAACATGCCGTTCAAGGTGGTGGGCACGCTCGCGGCCAAGGGCAACAACGCGATGGGGCAGGACCAGGACGATTTCATCATGCTGCCGTACACCACCGCGCAGCGGAAGCTGAAAGGCGTCACCTGGTTCGACGACGTCATGTGCTCGGCGGCGTCGGCGGAGGACATCCCCTCCATCATTGCCGCGTCGACGGCGCTGCTCCGCGTGCGCCACCACATCGGTTCCGGCCAGGCGGACGACTTCAACGTCCGCCGGCCCGAGGACCTCGTGAAGGCCCAGGAGGAGACGGCGCGGACCCTCACCGCGCTCCTGGCCAGCGTGGCCGCGATCTCGCTCCTCGTGGGCGGGGTGGGGATCATGAACATCATGCTCGTGTCCGTCAGCGAGCGCACGCGGGAGATCGGACTCCGCATGGCGGTGGGGGCGCGGGAGCGCGACATCCGGCGGCAGTTCCTCGCGGAGGCGGTGGTCCTGTGCCTGGGCGGATGCGCGCTGGGCGTCCTGGCCGGCGTGCTCCTCTCGCGCGGCATCGCGAAGACGCTGAGCTGGCCCCTGCTGCTCTCACCCGCCGCGGTCCTCGCCGCCGTGACCGCGTCCGTCACCACCGGCGTCGCTTTCGGCTACTACCCGGCCCGGCGCGCTTCCCGGAAGGACCCCATCGAGGCTCTTCGCTACGAGTGAGTGATGCTAGACTCGCGCCTCGAGCGCGCCCCTCCCATGCCCAAGGTCCTCATCATCTCTGCCTCCGACCTGCGCGCCGACCTGGGGAACACCGTCCTCTGGCGTAGCGACATCGAGCGGGACTTCGCGCCCGACATCGACCGCGCGATGGAGGTCATGCGCACGCAGGTCCCGAACCTCGTCGTGATCGACGCCGCGCCCCCCGACGCGCCGGGCGCGATCCGCCGGCTGCGCGAGGACCCCGATACGCGGCCGGCGGCGATCGCGGCCGTGAGCCGGCACCCGTTCCTGGCCGATGCGGACGTCCTGCGCGCGGCGGGGGCCAACGTGGTGATCCCGCTCCAGGCGGACGCGACCCTCTGGGATGCCCGGCTCGACGAGCTCCTGAAAGTGCCGCGACGGCGCGACGCACGCATCCCCGTGCGACTCGAGACCTGGTCGCGGGTCTCCGAGGAGGGGGACGTCGTCGAGGGCAACGCCCTCAACATCAGCGTCAATGGACTGCTCTTCGAATCGCCGGTCCCGCTCGAGGTGGGCACCAAGCTCGACCTCCGCTTCCGCCTGCCGAACTACGAGGGCGAGCTGCAGGCCCTGGGCGAGGTGGTGCGACAGGAAGGCCGGCCGCGGAGCGGCATCCGGTTCCTGGTCCTGCGCGGGGAAGCGCGGGAGGCGATCCGGTCCTTCGTCGAATCGGGCGCGGCGGCGGGGTCACGGCCCGGCATCTCGATGCACTCGAGCGCCCTCTCCTCGGAAGGGACGGAGTGGGAAGCCGCGTTGCGCGAGAGCGAGGCCCTCAAGGCGGCCATGCTGGAGTCGGCGGCGGACGCCGTCCTCATCATGAACCACGAGGGCCGCATCGTGGAGGTGAACCGGGCGGCGGAGCGGACCCTCGGCTACAGCCGCGCGCAGATGACGGGCAAGACCATCGCGGAGACCTTCGCCCCGCCTTCCGACGAGCATCCTCGGCGCCGCGCCCTGGCCCGCCACCTCGCCACCGGCGGCGGTCCCCTCCTCGGCCAGCGCATGGAGATCACGGCCCGCCGCGCCGACGGCACGGACATCCCGGCCGAGATCACGGTCACGCGCACGCACGTGAAAGGCAAGGCGTTCTTCACCGCCCAGCTCCGTGACATCACGAACGCCAAGCGGGCGGAGCGCCTGCAGGCCGCCCTCTATCGCATCTCCGACGCCTCCGCGGCCATCGAGGACATGGAAGGCCTCTATGTCGCGATCCACCGCATCGTCGGCGAGTTCATGTACGCGCGGAACTTCTACATCGCGATCCGCAACGAGACGGAAGGGACGGTGAGCTTCCCGTACTTCGTGGACGAGGCGGACGCCGCGCCCCCCGAGATCAAGGAAGCCAAGACCCTCACCGATTACGTCCTGCGCACGGGTGAGCCCCTCCTGGCCTCGCCCGCGGTCTTCTCGGACATGGTGGAGCGCGGGGAAGTGGAGATGGTGGGCAGCCCGTCCGTCGACTGGCTGGGCGTGCCCCTGAAGAAGCAGGGGCGCGGGTTCGGCGTGCTGGTGGTGCAGAGCTACGACCCCGCCGTCCGTTTCACGGAAGCGGACCGGGAGATGCTGACGTTCGTCTCCCACCAGATCGCCTCCGCGCTCGAGCGCAAGACGGCCGAGGCCCGCATCGAGCACCTGGCCTATCACGACACCCTCACCGGGCTGCCCAACCGGCGTCTCCTGCTGGACCGGCTGGAGCTGGCGGTGGCGCAGGCCCGGCGCGACAAGAGCCAGATCGCGGTCCTCTTCCTGGACCTCGACCGCTTCAAGGTCATCAACGACTCGCTCGGCCACACCATCGGGGACGAAGTGCTGCAGGGCGTGGCCGTCCGCCTCAAGGCCCAGACCCGAAAGGGCGACACCGTGGCCCGCGTCGGCGGCGACGAGTTCACGGTGGTGATTCGCAACGTGCACCATCCGGTGGACACGGCGAAGGTCGCGGAGCTCATCCAGGCCGCGCTGCGCGAGCCCCTGATGGCGGGGGGGCGCGAGATCTTCGTCACCGGCTCCATCGGCATCAGCATCTACCCCAACGACGGCACCGACGTCGAGACGCTCCTCAAGAACTCGGACACGGCCCTGCATCGGGCCAAGGAGCAGGGTCTCGACAGCTTCCGTTTGTTCGCGGCCTCCATGAACGCGGAAGCCGTCCAGCGCCTCCGCCTCGAGAGCGAGCTGCGGCGCGCGCTGGCCCGGGACGAGCTGTTCGTCCACTACCAGCCCGTCGTGGACCTGGCCACGGGCGAGATCCAGGGCATGGAGGCGCTCCTCCGATGGCGGAACGCCGAGCACGGCATGGTGGCGCCGTCGGAGTTCGTGCCCATCGCGGAGAGGACCGGCCTCCTGTCCACCATCGGCCCCTTCGTGCTCAAGAAGGCCTGCGCGCAGGCCAGGGCCTGGCAGCGCGAAGGGCATCGGGTCAGCGTCGCCGTCAACATCTCGCCGCGCCAGCTCCATCACGTCGACCTCGTCCGCCACGTGGTGGAGGCCCTGGACGGGGCGGGGCTGGAGGCCTCGCTCCTGGAGCTCGAGATCACCGAGAGCAGCGCCATGCAGAACCCGGAGGCGACGATCCAGACCCTCAACGCGCTGAAGTCCCTGGGTGTGCGCGTCTCCATCGACGACTTCGGGATGGGCTACTCCTCGCTGAGCCAGCTCCAGCGCCTGCCCATCGACACCCTCAAGATCGACCGCTCGTTCGTGCGCGACATCAGCACCGATCCCGGCGACGCCGCCATCGCCACCGCGGTGATCACGCTCGCCCACTCTCTGAAGCTGAAGGTGGTGGCCGAAGGCGTGGAGACACAGGAGCAGCTCGCGTTCCTGGCCGCCCACAACTGCGATCGCGTGCAGGGCTTCCTGCTCAGCGTTCCCGTGGCCGACGATCGTTGCGCCGAGCTGCTGGCGAACCACCGGCCCGGCCCCTGGCGGTCGGGCAGCGGGACCGACTAGCTCAGTCCGGCCAGACGAGGGCGTCTTGCCGGATGTTCCAGCGCTGCGTGGTTCCGTCCGGAAGGCGGAGATCGACGGAGGCCTGGAACAGATCGGTGGTCACCTCGAGGACGTGTCGGGTGAGAGCCGCGTCCGGCGGAGCGGCCACACCGAGCTCGTCCAGCGTCCTTGCCCAGCGCTTGTGGCCTTCCCGGTAGGCGCGCTGCGCGTAATACACCGCATGCAGCCACTGGCGCGCGGGCCGCGTGGCGTCCGGTTGCAGCGCAGCGGTGCCCGGACGGCCCGTCGAGAACTGCACGTAGCCCCAGGTTTCCGGACGGTGCATGTTGACCACGCCCTGGGGCGACCAGACCCAGTTGTTCTCCTTCGTCCCCGGCACCTTCTCGTAATGCGCGCCCACCACGCGTAGCGACCACTCGACGCGCGAGAAGTTGACTCGCCACTGGTCGCCGTCGCGGGGCGGAGTGGGACGGCGGGCGAGCTCGGCGAGCGCCGGCCAGGGAAAGGCGAGCTCGACCGTCCAGCCGCGATCGGTGTCCGACGGATCGTTCAGCGTGCCGTCCAGGTGCACCGCGCTCTTCAGTCCCGGGATCTCCCAGTCGTGGACGGCGCGGCCGCCGTCCTTGTAGGGGCGGGGGAGGAGCAGGTCCCACCCCGTGCCCAGCGCGTTGATCTCGAAC
>DASTLK010000309.1:0-2665 GCA_035715025.1 Vicinamibacteria bacterium | reverse complement strand
TCCCGGCCTGGGGAGATGCGGACTGGCCCGACGACGAATCGCTGCTGTCGGTCGAGTCGTCGGTCAACGCTCTGGCCCGACGATACCCGACGGTGATCGTCTGTGGGTACGACGTACGTTCGTTGCCCGGCACCACCCTCGATCGCGCCGGCGTCGGGACGCATCCCCTGGTGCTCACGGCCGGACAGTTGATCGACAGCGCGGATTCGGTCTCCGCCTCCGCTTTCGTCACCTCGCTCGCCTACGCCGTCCAGGGCCAGGCCGAGCGCCGGCGAGTGGAGGAGGCGCTGGCGGCCGAGCGCGCGCGCCTCGACTCCATCACGGATGCGGCCCTGTCCTACCTCGGCCTGGACGACTTGCTGCGTGAGCTGCTCGCCCGATTGCGCACTGCCCTCCGCGCGGAGTTCGCCTCCGTCCGCCTCATCGACGAGGATGCTCACGTGCTCACGTTGCGTGCCGTCGACGGCGTCCCCTTCGCGCGCCTCGCCTCCGTGCGCATCCCTCTCGAATCCGCGCAGCCGATCACGGTCGATGCCCCCTATGTCGTCAACGACCTGCCGCCGCCGCCGGCGGGAAGCGACAACTGGTACGCGCGGGTCTGGTCGGTGGTCGGTCTTCCCCTGCGAGCGGGAATGGGAGTGCCGCTCCGGGTGGAAGGGAGGACGATCGGCGTCCTCGACGTCGCCTCCACGCGGACGCCGTTCACGGAGGAGGACCAGCGCCTTCTCCGCGTCGTCGCCGATCGGGTGGCGCCCAGCATCGAGCGCGGTTGGCTGGTGGAGACGGTGGAAGAGAGTCGCCTTCGGATGGCCGCGCTTTCCCAGCGGCTGGTCGAGGTCCAGGAGACCGAGCGCCGCGACATCGCGCGCGAGCTGCACGACGAGGTCGGCCAGGTCCTGACCGGCCTCCTGTTCCGCATCGCGGGCCACGGCGCGGGTGGCGGCAGCCCCCAGGAAGAGATGACGGCGATCGTCAACGACCTCATCTCGCGAGTACGCGATCTCTCCATGAACCTACGGCCCCCCATGCTCGACGACTTGGGGCTGTTGCCGGCGCTCACGTGGCAGATCGATCGCTTCGAGACCCAGACGGGCATCCGAGTGGAGTTCCGCCACGCCGACCTGGATCGACGCTTCGACCCCCGGGTCGAGATCACCACCTTCCGCTTCGTCCAGGAGGCCCTCACCAACGTCGCCCGCCACGCCGGGGTGACCAAGGCGAAGGTCAACATGCGAGCCGGCGCGGAGTCGCTGGGTGTGCGGATCGAGGACGAGGGGCGAGGCTTCGATGTCGATCCAGCCCTGGCCGCCCGCTCGAGCGGCCTCAACGGCATGCGCGAGAGGAGTCGCCTGGCCGGCGGAAGCCTGAACATCGACTCCGAGCCGGGAAGAGGGACCCGCCTGTCGTTGGTGCTGCCGCTGCACGGCGCGCGCCCCGAGGGCTGACGCGCCGCGGGTTTGCGGCGGCGGCGCCCCCGGCCCTATGCTGCCCCCACCCGGAGGGAAGGCGATGGGAAAGAAGCGCAAGCGTCGCGACGACGAGGCGAAGGGCGACGACGAGACGGAGCGCGACGACGAGCGCACGACGTCCGGCCGGATGAAGAAGAAGCCCTACGAGAAGGAGGTCAAGGCCCTCAGCGTGGAGCTGGTGAAGCTCCAGGAATGGGTCAAGCACAGCGGCCAGCGGGTCGTCGTCATCTTCGAGGGGCGCGACGCCGCGGGCAAGGGCGGGGCGATCAAGTCCATCAGCCAGAGCATGAGCGCGCGCGTCTGCCGCGTGGTCGCCCTGGCCGCCCCCAGCGAGCGCGAGAAGACGCAGTGGTATTTCCAGCGCTACGCTCCCCATCTGCCCGCCGCGGGCGAGATCGTGCTCTTCGACCGGAGCTGGTACAACCGGGCGGGCGTGGAGCGCGTGATGGGGTTCTGCACGGACGAGGAGTACCAGGAGTTCCTGCGGTCCTGTCCGGAGTTCGAGCGCATGTTGGTGCGGTCGGGTATCAAGGTCGTGAAGTACTGGTTCTCGGTCAGCGACGAGGAGCAGGAGAAACGGTTCCAGGCCCGCCTCGACGACCCGACCAAGCACTGGAAGCTGAGCCCCATGGACCTCGAGTCGCGTTCGCGCTGGGTGGAGTACTCTCGGGCCAAGGACGAGATGTTCTCCCATACCGACATCAAGCAGGCGCCCTGGTACGTCGTGGAGGCCGACGACAAGCGCGCGGCCAGGCTCAACCTGATCGCGCACCTGCTCTCTCTCGTCCCCTACCAGGACATCGCGCGGGAGAAGATCGAGCTTCCGCGCCGGCAGAAGGAAGGCAGCTACGTCCGCCCTCCCATGACCGACCAGACCTTCGTCCCTCGGAAGTACTGAGTCGAGTCCGCGATCAGTCGCGGGGCGAGGGCGAGGGAGTCGGAGTCGGCATCGGCTCGCTGAGACCCGGGATCACGCGTGGATCGCGGTGGGGGTCCCGGCCCGGGTCGAGATTGGGGTCGCGGCGGGGATCGCGCAGCGGCCCCACGGCATCCGACGGCGGCCGCGAGGGTTGCGGGCTCGGCACCGGACGGATCACGGGAGAAGAGGCGGGCGATGGCGCGGGGGTGGTCGGGCTGGCCGCCGCGCTGGTGGGCCTGGCCACGGAAGGGCGCGGGGCCGTGCGTCCGCTGGTCTT
>DASTLK010000308.1:0-2407 GCA_035715025.1 Vicinamibacteria bacterium | reverse complement strand
TCGGCGGTGACGCGTCCGTCGGACACGAGCGTGTAGCCGCTCGTGACCTGCTTGCGGAAGCCGGAGAGCTCCGCGGAGACGGTGTAGGTGCCGACGGGGAGGCTGACGAAGAGGTAGGCCCCGTCCTTGTCGGTCGTCGTCGACTTCGTGAGCTTCGTTTGCTCCTGCACCATCGTGACCGTCGCGCCCGGGAGCACGGCCCCCGAAGAATCGACGACCGTCCCGGAGATCCGGCCGCCCGTGCCCTGCGCGCTGACCGGGAAAGCACCGAGTACGAGCACCGCGAACAGGAGGGCGAGCCTTCCGACCGCGTTCTTCATCATCTGCAGTCTCCTTCCTCGACCGGGCCGGATCGCGGGCACAGCAATGCCCGTCGAGCGGCGGCGCCTCTCCGAAATGGCTGGAGAACTCTCTCTTTCATTAGAAACGTGTAGGCACAATATACCCCGGTTTCTGGAGTGTCAATACAGAAACGCGGGCCCGATGGCAGAGGAGAAATGTGGGTCGTGTCTGGACTGTATATCGATGAAATGGTGGACATTGCAAGCTCTACCGTCTGTCGGTCCCAAGGACTATCGCCTTTACATGGTGACGCCAGATCAGTAGTATTTGCACCAACAAGGTTCATGCGGAGCCAAAAGTGCGGCGAATCCACGCGAAACACCTGAAGGTCGCGACCCGCAAGACGCCTCGGGCCATCAACCGGCAGATCGTCCTCAACCTGCTGCGCGCCCACCCGGCGATCTCGCGCGCGGACCTTGCGCGACTGCTCGGCCTGCAGCGGAGCGCCGCCGGCCGAATCGTGAGCGACCTGATCGCACAGGGACTGGTCTGGGAAGGCGCGGCGGGGACGGCCCAGCGCGGGCGAAAGCCCACGATGCTCCATCTCGACTCGCGCGGGCGCTGCGCCGTCGCCGTGGACATACGCGTGACGCGCACGCAAGTGGTGGTGACCGACCTCGTGGGGCGCGAGCTGACGCCCGTGCGCACCTTCGAGACCGACGGCGAGCCGCGGGCACTTGCCGCTCATCTGGCGGACGAGGTCCACCGCCTCCTGGGCGACCACGGTGAGACCGATCGCTGCCTCGGCGTGGGCGTGGCCTTTCCGGGCATGCTCGACCGCTCCGGCAGCGTCGTCCTTCGTGCTCCCGCATTTGGCTGGCGGGATGTTCGCCTCCGTGAGCCGCTGGCGGCGGCACTCGGCCTGCCCGTGCAGCTGGAGAACGCGGCCAAGGCCTGCGCCCTGGCCCTCATCTGGAGCGCCACCGCCGACGAGCCCCTCGGCGACCTCGCCTTCGTGAGCGTTTCCGACGGAGTGGGAGTCGGCCTCGTGGTGGGAGGCGAGGTCCTGCGCGGGCGCAACAACTCCGCCGGCGAGTTCGGGCACCTGCCCCTCAGCATCGATGGTCCACGCTGCGCGTGCGGGGCCCTGGGCTGCTGGGAGGCCTACGTGTCGAACCTGGCCACGCTCTCCCGCTACCTCGCGGTGCCCTATACGCCCCATCGGCCGATACCGGCCGCCATGGCCCACGTGACGATCGAAGAGATCATCGTGCGCGCCCGGCGCGGCGACGCCAAGGCGATCACCGCGCTCCTGTCCACCGCCCGTTATTTCGGCCTGGGCCTGGCCTCGATCGTCAACGCGTTCGATCCCGCGCGCATCCATGTCGGCGGCGAGATCACGGCCGCCTGGGACCTGATCGAGCCGGCGGTGAGGGAGGGCCTCACCGAGCGCGTGCTGGTGGCCGCCGCGGCCGACACGGAGATCGTGCCCGTGGCAGCCGAGGACCATCCACGCCTGCGCGGCGCGTCCGCCCTGGTGGGCGCTTCCGTGTTCGCGGGCGCCAGCGTCGCCTGACCGCCTCAACGGTTGGCCTTCGTGGCGGCCCGAAGATGCGATTCCAGGAAGGCCGTGTAGTCGGCCAGTTCCCGCCCTGGGCCTGGCGGCACCTGCGTGGACGCTCCTCGGGCGACGGGCGGCAGGCGAAGCGCCCGCAACTCCTTCCCATCGAGGATCCATGAGGGCATGTCGCTGGCCTTCGAATAGGGCTAGTCGAACTCGGACCGCGGCTTCGCCTGGTCCGCGCCCACGCGGCCGGCGGTGATCTCGGCCTTGTGGTAGTTCTCGCCCTTCATCGCTTCGCCGGCCAGGCGGCGCAGCATCGCGATCTGGCCGACGTGGGTGAGGGCATCCGCCACCGGTCCCTGGAACAGGCGCTCCGGCGTCGCGCCGAGGTCGGCGTCCTTGGCGAGCCGCTGGTCGAAGGCGGCGAGCGCGTTGTGGAAGCGCTTGACGTCGTCGTCCCAGCTCTGCGGCTTGCTCTCTTGCCATTTCTGGGTGCCCTCGGCGAGCGAGAGGCCCCAGTCCAGGAGGTCGCACAGGTGGGCCAGGATCTGGCCCGGGGTG
>DASTLK010000307.1:0-2913 GCA_035715025.1 Vicinamibacteria bacterium | reverse complement strand
CGCGCGCGTGGCCCTGGTGGACCGGGACGGGGAGGGCATGGAGCGCACGGCGGACGCGATCGGGCGGGCGGGCTCGGATGCGCTCGCCATCCCCGCGGACGTGACGGACGCGCCCGCCATGGAAAGCGCGGTCGATGCGGTCGTCGCGGAATGGGGACGCCTCGACGTGCTCGTCAACAACGCCGGCATCGTGCGCGACGCCACCTTGGGCAAGGTGTCGGACGACGACTGGGCGGCCACCCTCGACGTCAACCTGCGCGGCACCATGATCGGGACGCGGGCTGCGCTGCGTCCCATGCGCGCGGCCGGCGCCGGGCGCATCCTCTCCGCCACCTCCGTCGTGGCCCGCATGGGCAACTACGGACAGACCGCCTACGCCGCGAGCAAAGGCGGCATCATCGGCATGACCCGGGCCTGGGCGCGCGAGCTGGGCCCGCTCGGCATCACCGCGAACGCGGTCGCGCCCGGCTTCATCGACACGGACATGGCGCGGGGCGTGCCCGAGAAGGTCCTGACCGGGCTGCTCCGGCGGACGCCCGCCGGACGCCTCGGCCGCCCTGAGGAAGTGGCGGCCGTCTACCTCTTTCTCGCGTCCGACCTCGCGTCCTTCATCAACGGCGCCGTGGTCGGAGTGGACGGCGGCCTGCTCCTTTGAGGCCGCCGCGGCCCTGGGCGGCGGCGGTATTCGCGGTCGCGCTCGCGGCCCGCCTCGCCTTCACGTTCCTCGTCGATCAGCCGCTCCTCTACGGGCACCAGTACCACTACTTCACGAACGGCCTCCTGCTCGCCCAGCATCCCTCGCCGCTGCGCTACGTCCTGCTGAGCGACGAGTGGCGGCTCTGGAACGGCGAGTGGACGATCGCCCCTCTCTACCACCTGTTCCTCGGCGTCGTGTTCCGGCTGTTCGGGCCCCACCTCCTGCCCTTGCGTCTCGTGCAGTGCGCGCTCGACGCGCTGGCCGCGGTGGCGGTGGCGGCGCTGGGACGCCGCGTCGCGGGCCCGCGCGGCGCCTGGGCGGGAGTGGCGTACGCCCTCTGGTGGCCGGCGGTGGAGATGACGAGCTGGACGATGACGGAGAACCTCCACACCGTGCTCTTCGTGGGCGCGCTGGCGCTGATGGCGGAGGAGGCCGCGCTGCCCTCGCGCCGCCGCGCCTTCGCGGCGGGGCTCGTGCTCGGTCTGGCCGCGCTGGCGCGCTCCGTCTCGACCGGATTCCTTCCCATCGCCGCCCTCTGGCGCTGGTGGCTGGCGGGCCGAGGTCGGGCCGGCCTGGTCGCGGCCATGCCCATCGTCCTCGGGGGCGCGCTCGTGATCCTGCCGTGGACCGCGCGCAACGTGTTCCTGCTTCACGACGCCGTGCTCATCGAGAGCGCCGCCTTCGAGAACATCTGGTTCGCGAACAACTTCGCGGAAAAAGAGCGCCTGGCCCGCCAGCGGGAGGTGATCCACGGCGAGACCACGCCCGCGGGCAAGCGCCGCGCCGCGCTGCTCTTCGCGGTGCGCGGCATCGGGCGCCATCCCGACCTCTTCCTGGAGAAGATCGCGGTGAACTTCTGGCACTTCGTCCGGCCGGAAGGGCTGCACAACCTCGTCGCCGTCCAGCGGTCGCTCGAGACCTGGCGTCACGCGGTGAGCCTCCTCCTCGACGATGTCTTCCTCGTGCTGCTCGTGCCCCTCACCGTCGTCTTCGTCTTCGCCGGTCCGCGCAGCCCCGCGCGCGGACTCATCCTCGGCTGGATGGCCTACTACCTCCTGATGATCGTCGTCGTCTTCCACAACGAGATCCGGTATCGCAGCGCGTTCGTGCCCTTCGCCTGTGCGGCGGCGGCGGGAGGCGTGGCCTCGCTGGCCGATCCCGAGCGCCGGCGCCGGGTCGGCACCTGGGCCAGCCTCGGGCTGGGCCTGTTGATCGTCGGGGGCATGCTGCGTCCGTACCTGGTGGCGGGTTGGCGCGACGCCGCCGCCACGCGGATGATGGCCCGCGCATGTCGCGCGGCCGACACGGGCGCGACCGACGAGGCCTGGCGCATCGCCGAGCAGGCGGCGGCGCGTGCCCCGCGCTCCGCGCGCCCCTGGTACGACCTGGGCAAGGCCCTCGACTTTCACGGCGACGCGGGCGGCGCGCTGGCCGCGTACACCAAGGGAGATCCGCGCGGCAATTTCGCGAACTGGCGCGGGATGCTGGGGCGTGCGCGCCTTCTGCCCGTCCTGGAGAAGAGCGACGCCGCGGCGCGCGCGGTGCAACAAGTCGACCGCTTGTCCTGGGACGCGGACCCTTGGCTCGTGCTCGAGATCGCCTGGCGCGAGCTGCCCGCGCCGCGCACCGACGAGGTTCTGCTCGCCCGCAACGACTACGGCGCCGTGCGCGGGATGTACCATCCGCGCGGCATCGACGCCGGCGACCAGCACAGCTCGCAGTGGGCGCAATACGAGGACGGCGGCCCCGCGCCGCCTCCCGGGCCGCACCGATGGACGCGTGGGCGCGCGTGGGTACGGCTCCTGCCCACCGCGGCCGCTCCCGCCTACGAGGTCACGGTGGAGATGGGGTCGCCCTTCCCGTCACCGAATCCGACGCCGGTGGTGACGGTGCGCGGCAACGACGGCATCGCTCACACGCAGACGCTTGGCCCTGCAATCCAGCCCTACACGTTCCGGATCGGCGGCGCCGCACCCGGTCAGCCGCTGGTGCTGCGCTTCGACAGCCCCGTCTGGAGCCGCGCCGGCGAGCCCGCGGATCAGGGCATCCGGATCGATCGCGTCGCCGTGCGTCCCGCGCCCTGAAGCGCGTCTTGCGCGCGCGCGCGACCGAATGCTATAAAGAGGGTTCCGCGCCGTGGCCCGGTAGCTCAATGGTAGAGCAAGAGACTCTTAATCTCTGGGTTGAAGGTTCGAGCCCTTCCCGGGTCACCAACT
>DASTLK010000306.1:0-7253 GCA_035715025.1 Vicinamibacteria bacterium | reverse complement strand
CGATACTCGCCCTTGGGCAGGTTGTTGATCTCCTCGGTGTGGCTCTTGCCATTGAGGGACTTGTCCCGGAACAGCTCGAACGCGGAGCCGCGGAGGTCGTTGGTGCCGCCCTTGGTGACGACCTTGATGGTGCCGCCGTTGGCGCGGCCGGTATCGGCGCGGAAGCGCTGGGTCTCGAAGTTGAACTCGCCGATCGAGTCCAGCGGGAAGCTCTGGACCAGCCCGCCGACGGTGTCGTCGTTGTTGTCACCGCCGTCGATCAGGTAGTTGATGTTCCGGCCCCCGCCGCCCGCCACCTGCGGCGCGAACTGCGTCGACTTGGTGGGGTCGGTGTGGAAGCCGAGGCTGACGCCGGGCACGAGCGCGGCCAGGTTCGCGAACTGCCGCCCGTTGAGGGGCAGGTTCTCGATCTGGGTGCCCGTGACCAGCTCCCCGACGCCGGAGTCCTTCACGTCCACGAGTGGCGCCTCGGCGATGACCGTGACTTCCTCGGTCTTCTGCGCCACCGTCATCTTGAACTCGACGCTGGTGGTGGCGGAGACGTTGACGGACACGCCCTTGGCCGCCTGCGGCGAGAACCCGGTGAGGTTGGACTTGACCTCGTAGCGGCCGAAGGGTAGCCCGTTGATGGTGTAGACGCCCGATGCGTCGGTCTGCGCGGACCTCTGGAAGCCCGTCTCCTGGTTCGTGGCCGTGACCGACACACCTGGGAGCGAAAGCCCCTGTTCGTCCGTCACCTTCCCCGTCAGCGTGCCGTTGGTGCCCTGAGCGAAGCCCGGGGCGGTCGCGAACGCGACGACGAGGAGGGCAACGCCCAGCCTCGCAAATCGTCTGATCAAGCGTCCTCCTTATGACGTCTCTTGATGGGGCTGCTCGCCCCGCTTCCTTCCCCGGTTCTCACGCCGACGTAAACGGGCCCGCCGACGATTCCGGAGAACTGCTGGGGTGCCTGATGCTGCAATCGAGGAGCCATGTGTGGATCGCTCCAACCCATTGAAAATAATGGGCGGCTCATGCATCTAGGTCATCACTAACTACAATTATTTGGATCGAGAATTCAATTGACCGATGGCGGCTCTCGACGGCCTGACAAAAACGGCCGATCAGGGTCCGCCCAGATCACGCAGGAACGCGGCCGCCTTGGCGGCCGTCTCGGGGTCGGGCCGGCCCTGCAACAGCGCGTGCAACGTCGCCCGCGCCGCGGCCGGATTCCCGCGGCGCACCTGCGCGACGGCCAGGTTGAGGCGTGCCTCGTGATACCGCGGGTCGATGGCCAGCGCCTCCGTGAAAAGCGCGGCCGCGCGGTCGAGGTCGCCGGCGTCGATGGACAGCACCCCGAGCCCGTTGCGCGGCCCCGGATCGCGCGGGGCAAGCCGCGCCGCCGTCTCGTAGTCCGCGGCCGCTTCGCCGCCGCGTCCCAGCGCGCGCAGCGCGTTCGCGCGGTTCGTCCACGCGTCCGCGTTGTTCGCGTCGAGCGAAGTGGCGCGCGTGAACTCCTCGAGCGCCTCCGCGGTCCGCCCGCCGCGGGCCAGGAGCGACCCGAGGTGGTTGTGGGGCTCGGGCAGCAACGGATCGAGCGCGATCGCGCGGCGCTCGGAGCGCATGGCCTCCTCGGCGCTGCCCGCGGCGTCGAGGGCAATCGCGCGCTCGTGCCAGGCCACCGGATCCGAGGGCGCGATCGTCTCCAGCGGCCCCAGCGCCTCCGTCGCCTCGGCGGCGCGGCCCTGGGCGCGAAGCGCGGTGGCCAGGGCCTGGCGGAAGGCGGGATTGCCGGGCTCGCGGCGGACCAGTCCGCGCAGGGCCAGCGCGGCGGCCGCGTGCTCGCCGCGCGCGTCGGACCAGATCGCTTCCTCGAAGAGCCGCCACGAGCCGAGGGCGTCCTTGGGGTCGAGACGAGGTCCGCTCGCCGTCGCGGTCGCGGGCGCGGCCACGTAGCCGAGGGCGCGCAGCCTTTCCGCGATCTCGGGATCGTTCGCGGTGGAGGCGGCGGCGCGCTCGGTCGCACGCAGCGCGTCCAGGCCGCGCCTCAATCGATCCGCATCCGCCGCGCGCGTCGTGACCAGGTTCTGCATCTCGCCCGGATCGGCGCCGAGGTCGTAGAGCTCCGGGCGAGGCGCGTCGATGTACTTCAGCGCGCCCAGCCGCAGCGCGCGCAGACCCGCCCAGCCCAGCGTCTCGGGGTAGAGCGTCTCCGCGTAGGCCTCCGTTCCCCGCGCCGGGCCGAGAAGGTCGCCGCCTTCGAGGCCGCCGGGGGCGGAAACCGCGACGCGGGCGAGGATCGTGGGCAGGATGTCCACCGTCCGCGCGAGGCCCGTTCGGTGCGCGGCCGGGACTCCCGCCCCGGCGATGATGAGGGGCACGCGCAGCGTGGACTGGTAGACGAAGAAGCCGTGCGTCAGCTCGCCGTGATCGCCGAGGGCCTCGCCGTGATCCCCCGTCGCGACCACGACCAGGCGGCCGCGGGCGCGGGCCTCCGCGGCGGCGACGACGCGGCCCACACAGGCGTCGGCCGCGGCAATCTCGCCGTCGTAGGGGCGCCCGGCCTGCTGCTCGCGGTAGGGCGGGGGCGGATCGTAGGGCGCGTGCGGCTCGTAGAAATGCACCCAGGCGAAGAAGGAGCCTTGCTGCCGGGTGATCCATTCCTCGGCGGCGGCGGCGACGACCGTGCAGGGCCGCTCGGACTCCAGCACGCTCGTGCCGATGGTGCGGCGCTCGATGCGGTCGTCGTAGAGATCGAATCCACGACCGAGACCGAAGCGCCGATCGAGGACATAGGCGGCGACGAAGGCGGCCGTCGCATACCCGCGGCCCTTGAGCAGGGTGGCCAGGGTGGGACGGTCCGCGGGAAAGATCGAGCGGCCATTCGCGCGCAGGCCGTGATGCGGCGGCTCCAGGCCGCTCAGCAGCGACGCGTGCGACGGCAAAGTCAGGGGCACGGAGGCGAGGGCCTCGTCGAACACCGTCCCCCGCGCGGCCAGCGCGTCCAGGTGGGGCGTGGCCCCCGTCTTCGCGCCGTAGGCTCCGACATGATCCGCGCGCAGGGTGTCGATCGTGACGAGCAGGACGCTCGTGCCTTCGACCGCGGGCGCCCGGCCCGCGAAGAAGACGGCCGCGGCGACCAGCGCGATCGCGGCCAGGACGCACGACAGGACGAGGATCGGCCGGCGCCGGCTCAGGGGAGCGCCTGCAGGCGAGCCTGCGCTCGCTCGCGCGTCACGGCGTCGTCGAGCGCGGCCGTGTACTCGCGGCGGGCCGTCTCGACGTCGCCCTTGACGCGGGCCACCTCGCCCAGGTTGTAGTGGACCTGTCCGCTGGCGGGATCGACGGCGAGGGCGGCGAGGAGGACCTGACGCGCCTCGTCGAGCCGTCCGCGCTCCGCGTGCGCGGAGGCCAGGCCGACGAAGGCGTCCGCCGTGCGCGGCTGGCCGGCGATGACCTTCCGGTAGTAGGGCACGGCCTCCTCCGCGCGCCCGGCGCGCAGCAGCGCGTCGGCGAGCCGGAGGTTCACGAGCGGATTGGCCGGGTCGCGCATCGCGATGGGCCGGTACGCCGCCGCCGCCGCCGCGTGATCGCGGAAGGGCCCCGCGGCGCGCGCGATGAGCAGCGCCACGTCCACCATGTCCTTGGGGTCGGCGCCCGAACCCTTCGCCTGCGGGCCCTGAACGTAGCCGAGCGCCCGCAGCCGCTCCGCCGCCCCCGGATCGGCGGCGCGGCGGCTCTCGGCCTCACCGAACGTGCCCATCGCCCGGTCGAGGTCCTCCCTCATCCGCGCCACCACGTCGGGATGCGCGGCGGCCACGTCTCGCGATTCGGTCGGATCGCGGACGAGGTCGTACAGCTCGGGGCGCGGCGCGCGGATGTACTTGTATCGCTCGTCGCGCCAGGCGCGGAGGTCGCTCCACCCGAAATCCAGCCGCGGGGCCAGCGTCTCCGCATACAGCGGCTCCGCGGGCGCGCCCTCGACCAGCCGGCGCAGCGAGCGGCCGGGCAGGGCCGGTCCGCCCGGCCCGATGGCCTCGACGATGGTGGCCGCGATGTCCGCGAGGCCCGCCGCCGTCGCCACGCGCTTCCCCGCGGGCCAGCCCGGACCATCCACGAGCAGCGGGACGTGCAGCGTGGGGTCGTAGACGAAGAGGCTGTGGCTCTCTTCGCCGTGCTCACCGAAGGCCTCGCCATGGTCCGCGGCGAGGACGACGAGAGACGGCCCGGGACGCGCGTTCCAGGCCGTCATCAGCGTGGCCAGGGCGGCGTCCGCGGCCGCCACTTCGCCGCGATAGGGATCGGTTCCGCGGAAGGCCGGCGGCGGATCGTAGGGCGCGTGCGGATCGAAGAGGTGGACCCACATGAACACGCGCCCGGGGTGCACGCCGAGCCATGTCCGCGCCGACTGGACCACCGCGTCGCCGCGGCGCTCCGCGAACTCGTAGCTCACGCCGGGCGACTTGCCCATCGCGTCGTCGTACTCCTCGAACCCGCGCGCGAGCCCGAACCGCCGGGCCAGCGGGAAGCCGCCGATGAAGGCGGCCGTGGCCAGGCCTCGGGCGCGCAGCGCCTCCGCGAGGGTCGGCGTCCCCGGACCGAGCGCGAAGCC
Organism: Vicinamibacteria bacterium; assembly: GCA_035715025.1. Classification (GTDB taxonomy): domain Bacteria; phylum Acidobacteriota; class Vicinamibacteria; order Fen-336; family Fen-336; genus AA29. The sequence goes on along the minus strand of DASTLK010000306.1, from coordinate 2,662 downwards.
GCCATTGCCCCGCACTCCGTGCGCCGGCGGGACGAGGCCGGTCATGATCGACGTGTGTGCCGGCAGCGTGAGGGGCGCGGGCGTGTACGCGTGCTCGAAGAGCACTCCGCTCGACGCGAGCGCGTCCATCGCGGGCGTGCGCGCCGCCTCGTCGCCGTAGCTGCCGAGGCGATCCGCGCGTAGTGTATCGACCGTCACCAGGAGGACGGACGAAGGACGCGGGGTGCTGGAAGGGGCCGGGCCGCGCGCGCACCCGGAGGCGGCCAGGAGTCCCAGAAGGAGGGCGGACCGCACGGGACCGCTATCGTAGCATCGGGGGGTCCGGGGGGGACGAGGAGCGAGCTGCGTGACGGCGCCCCGCAGTCCTCCCCGGCACTCTGGCGGCCCCGCGCAGCGGGGCGGCCGGAGTGGTTAATATGACGGCTTCGGTGCGGCGCGAACTGGGTCGGCGGAAGGGGCAACCGAAGGACGCGCGACCCGTCGCCGGATCGCGCCGGCGCGTGGCGATGATCGCCGCCGCGGTGGGACTGGCCGTCGTCGTCGCCGCTCTGGTCGGCTGGTGGCGCCGCCCCGGACCGGTGCGCCGGGAGAGTGGCCTCGACGTCCTCCTCATCACCGTCGACACGCTCCGCGCGGACGCTCTGGGCTGCTACGGGAACAAGACGGTCGAGACACCCTGGATCGACCGCCTGGCCGCCGGAGGCGTGCGCTTCGAGCAGGCGCACGCCCAGAACGTGGTGACGCTGCCTTCGCACGCCAACATCCTCTCCGGCCGGTACCCCCTCGATCACGGCGTCCGCGACAACTCCGGCTTCCGCTTCCCCGATGGCGTCGACACGCTGGCCACCCTCCTCAAGCGGGCCGGCTACGTGACGGGTGCCTTCGTGAGCGCGTTCCCGCTCGACTCGAGGTTCGGCCTCGACCGGGGGTTCGACGTCTACGACGATCGCCTGGGCGATCCCGAGGCGCGCACCGCGTTCCTCATGCCGGAGCGATCGGGGGCGCGGACGGTGCAGGAGGCGCAGAAGTGGCGCGCGGTCCAGGGAGCGGCGCGGACGTTCCTGTGGATCCACCTCTACGAGCCGCACTTCCCCTACGTCCCGCCGGAGCCCTTCGCGTCCCGCTATGCGCAGTCTCCCTATCACGGCGAGGTGGCGTACGCGGACAGCTTGCTCGGCCCCGTCCTCGAGCCGCTCCTGCGCGCGGGAAAGGAGGGCCACACGCTCGTGGTCCTCACCGGCGATCACGGCGAAGGCCTGGGCGAGCACGGGGAGAAGACGCACGGCATCTTCGCCTACGACACCACGCTGCGCATCCCGCTGATCCTCTACGCGCCCCGCCTCTTCGGCCCGCGGGTGACGGTGGACAGGGTCCGGCACATCGACATCCTCCCCACCGTGCTCGATGCCCTCGGGCTCGAGGTGCCGAAGGAGGCCTCCGGGCGCAGCCTCCTCGCTTTGGCCGCCGGCCGCGGCGCGGCCCCGGCGCCGAGCTATTTCGAGGCCCTCTCCTCGTCCGTGAACCGCGGGTGGGCGCCGCTGACCGGCCTGGCCCAGGACCGCTTCAAGTTCATCGACCTGCCCATCCCGGAGCTGTACGACCTGGAGGCCGATCCGCACGAGATCAAGAACCTGGCCGCCGTGGAGCCCGTCGAGCTGGAGGCGATCCGCGGCCAACTCGCGCGGTTGCGCAGCGCAGACCGCGGGATCGCGCGGGGGGCGGAGAGCGCGGAGACCCGCGAGCGGCTGCGCAGCCTCGGCTACGCGAGCGCGACCGCGCCCGCCAAGGCGCGCTACAGGCAGGACGACGATCCCAAGCGGCTGATCGGGCTCGACGCGGCCATCCAGGACGTCGTGACTCTGTATCAGAGCGGCGACCTCGCGGGCGGCCTCGCCCGCATCCAGGACGTCCTGAAGCAGCGGCCCGACATGCCGCTCGCGCTGCAGCACCTCGCATTCCTGCAACGGGAGTCGGGCGACCTCGAGGACGCGGTCGCGACGCTGAAGCGCGCCATCGCCTTGAACCCGGAGGACACCGACACCGCCGCCCTCCTCGGCGCCTACCTGAACGAGTCCGGGCGCGCGCGCGAGGCGGCCGCGGTCCTCGCCGTGTATGCGGAACGCAAGGATCCCGACCTCGACGTCCTGATGGCGCGGGGCGCGGCGCTCGCGCAGATCGGCCGCACGCAGGAGGCCATCGACACGTTCAACCGCGCGCTCGCCATCGATCCCTCGAACGCGGCGGCCAAGGCCAACCTCGGCACCGTCTCGCTCGCCATCAACGACTACCCGCGCGCGCGGGCGATCATGGAGGAGGCGCTGGCCCTCGATCCGGACGTGTCGCGCGCGCACAACGCGCTCGGCGTGATCGCCGCGGAGACGGGCCATCCGGAGGAAGCGATCGCGCACTGGAAGCGGGCGGTGGAGCTGAACCCCAAGGAGTGGGACACCCTCTTCAACCTCGGGAAGCTGCTCAGGCGCGAGGGGCGAGAGGCCGAAGCACGGCCCTACATCGAGCGCTTCGTGCAGGCCGCGCCCCCCGCCCAGTACGCCGCCGACATCCGCCAGCTCCGGGCGTCTCTCTCTCGCTGAACGACCCGCCCGCCGCGCCGGCCGATGCGGTTGGCCGGATTCGAGATGCAATCGATTGGATTAGTGGCGGC
>DASTLK010000305.1:0-4791 GCA_035715025.1 Vicinamibacteria bacterium | reverse complement strand
CCCGCCGATGTCGACGTACTCCAGCGCCTCCGAGAAGGGCACGCCCTTGGCCACGCGATCCTCGAACGGATAGAGGTTGACCACCACGACGTCGACGGGGGTCACGCCCTGCTCGCGCAGCGCCTGCTCGTGCGCGGGCAGGCCGCGCTTGGCCAGGATGCCCGCGTGCACCTTGGGATGGAGCGTCTTGACCCGCCCATCGAGGATCTCGGGGAACCCGGTGACGTCGGAGATGCCGGTGACCTTCACCCCCTCCTTGCCGAGCTCCTGGGCGGTGCCGCCGGTGGAGACGATCTCGAAGCCGCGCGCGCTGAGTCCGCGCGCCAGCTCGACGATGCCCTCCTTGCGGTAGACGGAGATGATCGCGCGCCGTGTCATTGCTGTTCCCTCGTGGCGGTCTGGGGTACGCGGCCCGCGCCCGGGATGGGGGGCGCGTCGCTGGGTCGGACGGGAAGCGGGCTCGGGGTGCGCGTGAGGTCGCCGCGCGCCTCGCGCCACACCGCGAGCCAGGTGGCGGCGATGGCCGTCACCGCCCGCGAGTAGGACAACGAGGCCACGCCGAACACCGGTGACCGGTAGTCGATCATGTGATGGTCGATCACGCGGCCGTTCTGGAACAGCTCCTCGCGGATCACGCCGGCCTGGGTGCGGCTGCGGCCGAGGAGGCCGTTCCAGTAGCGGGGCAGGTCCCGCCGCTGCAGCTTGAGCGCGAGCGGGTCGTCGAGCACGACCGGGATCTTGTCCAGGCTTCCCTCGACGAACGCGTAGTACTCGCGCGTGACCCCGGCCGGATAGCCCTCGGGGCCGCCGGTGAGGACGGGATCGGAGAGGTCGGCGGGCACGCGGAGCAGCGCGCCCAGTCGCACGACCCCGTCCGTGACCCGCCGCTGGCGGAAAAGGTCCAGCGCTTCCGTCGCGTGCGCCTCGAGCACGGAGACCGTCGCCGGCCGCAGCTCGCCCGCGTTGAAGTCGGTGACGAGGGCCTGGCCCAGCTCGGGCGACATGGCCCGCGAGGCCTCGAAGATCTCCTTCTCGTGGTCGGCCATCAACTGGGCGAGGCTGCGCGGCACCAGGCGGCGCGCGTCACGGGCCAGCGCCTCGACGATGGCCGCCGGCCAGGCCTGCGCGGCCCGCGGCGCCACCAGCGCGAGCAGGACGGCGAGGATCGTGGGCGCCGTCGCTGCGGGGCGCCTCATTTCACCGGCTTGGCCTTCAGGCTCACCTTGCCGTCCTTGGTCTCCAGCCGGAAGTCCACCGCCTGCGCGCCCTTCTCGCTCAGGATGCGCGCCGCCTGCTGCGAGATGATCTTCTGGAAGCTCTCGAATTTCACCGGCGCTGCCTCGCCCGTCGCCTTGCGCGCCTCCAGGAACCGGTCGAAGAGCGATCGTACGGCGGCGGCGTCCCCTCCGGGGTCCTTCACGCGGACCTCGCCCGACCCGGCGGTGGCGGCCCGCGCGGCGGGCGGAGGGGGCGCGTGGACGGGTGGCGGGGCCGCGCGCCGCTCGAAGACGCCGTGAATCCCCATCGGCCGCCCCTCCTCGATCGCGCGCAGCCGCTTGTTCCAGAGCTCGTTGAAGGTCGCGTAGCGGGAGGCGAGGGTCTGGTAGCGGAAGCGCTCGGTGTTGTTCCGGATCTCCGCGTACGCGTACTTCTTGATCAGGGCCTCGACACGGGCCCTCATGTCGTTCGGCGGCTTCTTCTCGACTCCGCCGAAGAACTTCTCCCATTCGATCTGGAGCTGCCGGAACGACCTCTCCAGGATGTCCAGGTCGTCGTTGATGGGCGAGGAGGGCGGCACTCCTCAGTCCCCTTCGCCGACGAAGAGCCAGAACAAGGGCAGCCACAGCTCGGTCGCGTAGGGAACGCGCTTGCCGTCCACGAGCACTTCCGTGCCCGGGCGCGCGCCGACGAGCTGGAAGAGCGCGCGCAGGGTCGAGGCCTGGCCCGTCTCGAAGGCCGCATGGTGCAGGAGGCGGTCGTCCTCCTGCTTCTCGCGGTAGAGGTGGGAGCGGCGGGCGAGCTCGAGCGCGCGCGCGGCATCCGGTCCCTCGAACGGCTCGAACTCGATGGCGACGCGGAACGGCCGCGGACGGCGGCCTGGATAGAGGATGTCCGCCATCTCGTCGGGAAGGTGCGCGATGTCCGGCTCTTCGCGGGGGAGGACGGGCGGGAGACGGTCGGCGAAGGTCCTGGCGCGCTCCCGACCCATGGCGGCGAGAATAGGGCACGCCTCCGGAAAGGTCAACGCAGACCTATACTTCTCCGCATGTCCGCCGCGGCCGACCTTCGCCGCCTGCTGCCCTCGGTCGAGCAGGTCCTCCAGCGGACCGAGGTGCGCGCGCTGGAAGCGCGCCACGGGCGGGCCCTGGTCGTGCGCGAGCTGCGCGCGCTGGTCGAGGACGCGCGGACGCGGGCCGCCGCCGGTGATCGTGCGGCCGTGGAGGCGGTCGCCGCCGACCTGCCCGCGCGTCTCGCCGCGCGTCTGGACCAGGCCCGCGCCGCCTCCCTCGTCCCCGTCATCAACGCCACCGGCGTCGTCGTGCACACGAACCTCGGACGCTCGCGCCTCCCCGCGGAGGCGGCGGCCCAGGTCGCGCGCATCGCGACCTCGTATTCGAACCTCGAGTTCGACCTCGCCGGAGGGGACCGTGGGCAGCGCGAAGTGCATGCCGAAACGCGACTGCGTGCCCTCGTCGGCAGCGAGGCGGCGGTGGTGGTCAACAACAACGCCGCCGCCGTGCTCCTCGCCGTCAACACCTTCGCGGAGGGGCGCGAGGTGCTGGTCAGCCGCAGCGAGCTGGTCGAGATTGGCGGCTCCTTCCGGATCCCCGACGTGCTGCGCAAGGGCGGCGCGCGCCTGCGGGAGGTCGGCACCACCAACCGCACGCGTATCGCCGACTACCGCTCCGCGCTCGGCCCCGACACCGGGCTCATCCTGAAGGTCCACCCCAGCAACTTCCGCATCGTGGGCTTCACGGAAGCGCCCTCGCGGAGCGAGCTGGTCGCGCTGGCGAACGAGGCGGGAGTGCCGATGGTCGAGGATCTCGGCAGCGGGCTCCTGGCGCCGCTCGCCGGGCTGGACGAGACGACGGTGGCGGAGAGCCTGCGCGGCGGCGTGGACGTCGTGACCTTCAGCGGCGACAAGCTCCTGGGCGGCCCCCAGGCCGGCCTCGTGGTGGGGGCGGCGGCGCGGATCGGAGCGATGCGCGCGAACCCGCTGTACCGCGCCCTGCGCGTGGACAAGATGACGCTGGCCGCCCTGGACGCCATCCTGGTCATCCACGAGTCGGGACGCGCCGCGGCCGACCTTCCGACCGTGCGCATGCTCTCGGCCCCGGTCGGCGAGGTGCGCGCACGCGCGGCCGCCTTCGCCGCGCGCATCGGACCGGAGGCGCCGGAGCTGACCCTGGCCATCCTGGACGGCACCTCCGCCGCCGGAGGGGGTGCCGCGCCCACGGCCGAGATCCCGACCGCTCTCGTGCGGGTCGCGCATCGCGCGAAGAGCGCGCAGCGCCTGGCCGAGGAGCTGAGGATGGGGGATCCGCCGGTGGTGGCCCGCGTGGCCGACGGCGCGCTCGTGCTGGACCTGCGCACGGTGGCGCGGGAAGAAGAGGATGGGCTGGCGGGCGCGCTCGTGCGCGTGGCGGCCGATCCGTCTCGGAACGGATAGGTCGGAGAGCGCCGCCCGTCCGCGCGAGCGGGCGGCCTTGCTACTCCCCGCGCGCGAATGGCATCATCGCTCGCCATGAGCAAGACGCGGGTTCTCGCCGTCCTCGCTGTCGCCGCCCTGGCCGCGCCCGCGTTCCCGGAAGAGGTCACGCGCCGCGTCGGGCGCCTGGTCGTCTCCGTCGACGAGTCGTCCGCCTATCCGGGAGGCCTGGTCAGCGTGCGTCTCCGCTCCGGCCTGCGCTACGGCGCCGTTCACGCGATCCTCGAAGGGCGGCGCTGTCCGTTCCTGCTTTCGCACCGCGGCCTGCGCGCCCTGGTCCCGGTGCCGGTGGACGGCCAGCCCGGGCCGACGACCCTGGGCATCGAGGTACTGGCGGGCCGGGGCCGGCAGCGCTTCGCGCTGCCGATCACGGTGGCGGAGCGCAGCTATCCCGCGCGCAGCGTCCTGCTGCCGGAAGCCAAGAAGGCGATGCTCACGTTGCCCGCCGGCGTGCGCGACGGCCGGCTCGTGCAGCTCTATCTGCGGACGGTGAGCAAGAAGCAGGAGTGGAGCGGGCCGTTCCACGCGCCGGTGCCCGCTGCGGCCGAGCCCAGCTTCGGCTGCCCGCAGACCTACGACGCTCCGCCGCCGGTGGAAGCGAAAACGGATGCGATCTGGGGCGAGTATCACCGCGGCCTCGACTACCTCGTGCCCGCGGGCACGCCCGTGTCCTCACCCGCGGCGGGCACCGTGCTCTTCGCGGGCCCGCTGCTCCTCACCGGCGAGACGGTGGTGCTCGATCATGGTCAGGGCGTGGTGAGCGTCTTCTACCACCTCGCGTCCACTCCGGTGCGCGAAGGAGACTGGGTCGAAGCCGGCGCGCCCCTGGGTCTCACCGGCGAGACGGGAATCGCGGCCGTCCCGCATCTGCACTGGGGGGTGTACGTCCACGGCGTCGCCGTGGATCCCCACGTGATGGAGACGTTCGCGGACTAAGTCCCGGCGTCGCGCCGCCGAGGCACGGGAGCGGCGGCGCGGCGCCGGTTCCGTTGTTATTCGTTGTTGTTGTTGCTGCTACCGAAGCGATCCCGCCGCCGCCCTCGCCCACGCCATCAATGGTCCGGGATATACGCCCAGCACCA
>DASTLK010000304.1:0-3628 GCA_035715025.1 Vicinamibacteria bacterium | reverse complement strand
GTGCGCCACAGGCGATCGCTGACGATCGCGCTGCGATCGTCGTCTGGTGCCGCGGCGCCGGTGAGGAAGGCGCGGCCGCGCGCGGGAGTGACGCCCAGGGCGGCGAAGAAATTCGGGCTCACGTCGAGCGCGGGCAACTGCCGCGGCTCGCCGCGTCCGGTGAGCTGCGCGTCGATCGAGCTGTAGGCCGCGAGATGATCGAGCGCGGTGACGCGCGGGCGCAGCGCCTCGTACGTCACGGGCGGCCAGGTCCAGAACGTCTTGACGCCCGTCTCGGTCTGCTGCGCTGACGGGACGACGACGAGGCGATCGGGATTGGGATACGGCAGCGGACGCCAGAGCACGCCGTAGGCGACGGAGAAAGTCGCGGTGTTGAGGCCGATGCCGAGCGCGAGGGTGGCGAGGGCGGTAAAGGTGAACGCCGGATCGCGCCGCATCAACCGCAGCGCGTGACCCACGTCCTGCGCGAACGTTTCGACCGTCGCGAAGAGCCACGGTTCGCGCGACTGTTCGCGCAGCCGCAGCGGATTGCCAATCCGCCGCCGCGCGGCCGCCCGCGCCTCGTCGCCGCTCATGCCATCCGCGTCGGCGAGGGCGTGCGCCTTCATCTCCTCGTGAAAGCGCAGCTCGTCTTCCAGATCCCGATCGAGCTGATTCCGCCGGAAGAAGAACAGCAGACGTCGGAGCACAGAACCCACGGCACCCTCCTCAGAGTCAGGACACTACGTCGTCTTCATCACGCGCATGATCGCGCCGAACATCTGGGAGAATCGCGATTCCTCGACGCCGAGCTGCTTCTTCCCGGCAGTCGTGAGCGTGTAGAAGCGCGCTCGCCGGTTGTTCGCCGAAGTCTTCCACTCGGCCAACACCCATCCCTTGACGAGCATCCGCTGCAGCGCCGGATACAGCGATCCCTCTTCGATCGTCAGCACGTCCGCCGACAGCATCCGGATGTGCTGCGCGATGCCGTAGCCGTGCATCGACTCGATCGACAGCGTCTTCAGAATCAACATCTCGAGCGTGCCCGGAAGCAGCTCGTTCTTGCTCTTCGTCTTGGCTTCTTCCATAGAGTCTCTTTGCATAGACGAACTATGGCAGTGGAAAGGTTCCCCCTTTTGGGGAGACGCTGTCAACTGTGGGGCTCGTCCATTGGACGAGCTCCTCCCGGGAAACCTGGCTCCTCCTTTGCAGAACAGGCAGCGTAGGAGCGCATAAGCGGCGTTTGACTCGATTCACGTGGCCGAGTGGACACAAGACCGTGGTCGCGGGGGCACAAGGGAGGGTCTCATGAGCGTTCATGTGCGGCCGGCTTCATTGCAGGACGGGGTGGCGGTCCTGGGTCTCCTCGAGGACGTCGGCTACTACCCCGAGCCGATCGCCTTCGCCAAGACGTTCCGAAAGACGCTGACCGATCCGCAGCACTTCCTGGTGCGGGTGGCGGAGGCGGACAGCGGGCAAATCGTGGGAGTGGCGACGCTGTCGCTCCGCTACCAGATCGGCCTCGGCGGGCTGCTCGCGTGCCTCGACGAGCTGGCGGTCCGGCCCGACGCGCCGAAGAACTCCGACCGGGCGCTGCTGCAGGCTACCGTGGGCAAGGCGCGCTCGCTCGGCGCGGTCCGCATCGTCAAAGACGCGAACCAGGGAACTCCGCCACCCCGCGCCGCGCAGATCCGCGCTCGCGCGGCGGAAGCGGCGGCGGCGGCCGCCCTGCCTCAGACCGCCTGAGCCGGCCGCGGCGCCGAAGGTACAATCGCCGCGTGCAGACCGAGTCGTTCGATTTCGCGGGCGCCGTCGGCCTCCTCGAGGCCGTCCTCATGCGGCCCGAGGGCGCACCGGTGGCGGCCGCGGTCGTGTGCCACGCCCACCCGTTGCACGGCGGAATGATGCATTTCAAGCCCGTCTTCCGGGCGGCCAAGGCGCTGCAGCTCGAGGGCCTGGCCGCCTTGCGCTTCAACTTCCGCGGCGTGGGCCGGAGCGAAGGCGTCCACGACCACGGGGTCGGCGAGCAGGATGACGTGCGGGCCGCGCTCCGCGAGGTGGAGCGCCGCTTCCCCGGCCTGCGCCTCGTCCTGGGCGGCTTCTCGTTCGGCTCCGCCATGGCGCTGCGGGTGGGCGTCGGCGACCCGCGGGTCCGGGCCCTCTTCGCCCTCGGCTTGCCGCTGGCGATGATGGGCGACTTCGACTTCATGGGCGGCTCGACGAAGCCGCGCCTTTTCGTGCAGGGAGCGAACGACGTCCACGGGCCGGCCGAGCGCCTCCGCACGATGGTCGCGGCCCTGCACGAGCCTCGCGAGCTCGTCGTCATCCCCGAGTCCGATCACTTCTTCACCGGGCGCCTCGACGCGCTGCAAGAGGCCTTGAGCGCGTGGGCGGCCCGGAGACCGTGGGAGTCGCCATGACCGAGATCCGCCCCGGCGCCACACTGCTCCGCCCGGAACGCACCGCCCTCGTGGTGGTGGACCTTCAGGGGAAGCTGCTGCCCGTGATCACCGGCCGGGAGCGGGTGGTGAAGAACAGCCTGCTCCTGATGCGTCTCTCTGAGATCCTGAAGCTCCCCGTCGTCCTCACCACCCAGTACCGGAAGGGCCTGGGCGACATCATCCCCGAAGTGCTCGCGGCCGCGCCGGCGACGGCGCCCCTCGACAAGGTCTCGTTCGGCTGCTTCGGCGACCAGGGCTTCCTCGACCACCTGAAGGGCCTGGCCGGCCGCGACCAGCTCGTGGTGACGGGCATCGAGTGCCACATCTGCGTCGCCCAGACCGTGCTGGGCGCGCTCGACCACGGCTACCAGGTTCACCTCGTGAGCGACGCCGTCGGCTCACGGGCGGAGGAGAACTACAAGACGGGCCTCGCCCGGATGGAGCGGGCGGGGGCGCTCCTGTCGAGCGCGGAGATGGCGACCTACGAGCTCCTCGGCCGGAGCGACAGCGCCGCCTTCAAGGAGATGCTTCCGTACCTGAAGGGGTGATGATGGGCCGCCCTCGCCTCGACACGTTCCAGAAGCTCGCCGTCGCGACGACAGCCACGACCTATCTGCTGATCATGGTGGGGGGCCTCGTGCGGGCGGTCGGCGCCGGACTCGGCTGTCCCGACTGGCCGAAGTGCTTCGGCTCCTGGGTGCCGCCCACCCGGGCCGACCAGCTCCCGGCCGCCTTCGATCCATTACAGTTCAACGCCGCCCTCACCTGGACCGAGTACCTGAACCGACTGCTGGGCGTGATGGTGGGCGTCCTGATCTTCGCCACTCTCGCGGCTGCGCTCGTGCGGCACCGGCGCACCCGTCGCGTGCTGTGGCCCACGGGCGCCGCCTTCCTGCTCGTCGGCTTCCAGGGCTGGCTGGGGGGCCGGGTGGTGGCCCACGGACTCGAGCCCTGGATCGTCACCGCGCACCTCGTGGTGGCGCTCATCATCGTGAGCCTTCTCCTCTACGCCACCGTCAACGCCTTCTTCCCCGACGCCGCCCCCGCTCCGAGCCCCGAAAGACGGCTCATCGGCCGCGGCGCCAAGGCGCTCATGGCGCTGACCCTCGTGCAGGTCGCGGTGGGGACGCAGGTGCGGAGCGGGATCGACGACGCGGTCGCCACGGGCCTGGTGCGGCGCGAGGAGCTGCTGGGGACGGTGGGCGCCG
>DASTLK010000303.1:0-4179 GCA_035715025.1 Vicinamibacteria bacterium | reverse complement strand
CTGGTAATGGCGACGACGGACCAGGATGCCGACGAGCACGAGCATCTGCAGCACGCTGACCCCCGAGAACACCAGCTGCAGGACGGACATGGGGGCGTGATCGTACCCCAAACGATCAGAGGGCGCGAGGCGGTCCGTTTGGTCGCGATCGCGTCCCCGTCATGATCCTGAAGAGAGCGCTCATGACGTGGCCCGTCCCGCGACGGGGACGGCCGCGTGTGACGGTCCGGCCGGCACCGGGAGCGGGACGGACTCGGCCGCCGTGCGCCAGGCGACGCGCAGCCAGTAGTTCATGAGGACGAAGTAAGCGAGAGGGTCCACGTAGCCCACCCAGACTCGGATGCGCTGCGCCCCGGGGGCGAAGAGCAGGCTCATGCCGATCGTGAAGACGAGCAGATAGGGCGCGTACCCCATCAGGATCGCCCGGGGCAGCGGCGCCAGAGGCAACCTGTACCAGAGCACCAGGCCCGCGAGCGCGGTGAGCATCCAGATCGCGGCGGAAAGCATGCGGGGAATCGACTCCGCGTGCATTCGCGTGTACGTGACGTCCGGCGGAGCCGTGGCCAGGGCCGTGACGGCGGTGGCCACGAGCAGGACGAGCATGACGCGACGCGCGGTCACCGCGGCGGCGGGAAACGCTCCGAAGATGCGGTAGGTCAGCTCGAGGGCTACTCCGAAACGGAGCGCCGCGGAGACGACCTGCAGCAGCATCCAGGTCTCCCACGTGGGGTGGAGACCGTAGTTCGCATTGAAGGCATGGCTGCCACCCACGAACATCGTGAAGAGCGGCATCAAGCGGTAATGACGACGCCACAGCAGCGTTCCGAAAAGCGCGAAACCTTGCAAGACACCGAGCCACCCGAAGACCTGCTGATACAGCGACATAAAGCTGCGCGATCGTACCGCAAAACGACGTGAGGGCGCGAGGCAAGGCTCCCCCTCGCGCCCCCGGCATATCGCTTCCTAGGGCCAGGTCGGCGGTGGGAAGTCCTCGCGGGCGTGAACGTCTCCCCCGTCGGCCAATCGCCTGTCCGCGCTGTCGTAGTAGAAGCCCGCGACCAAGTTGAGCATCAGCATTCCGACCAGCATCGCCACCTTCATCGCCACCTTCTTCATCGCTTCCTCCCGGCCGACGCGCCGTATTTGAGTGTGGGAGGAATGTATATTCATTATCCATATAGTCAAGAGATTTGTTTTATTATTATACGTTCTGTGCTATTATCACTCGATGTGGGTGAAAAATGGATATGATCTTGGCAGGACGTGTCCACTATGCGCCGACGGGCCAATCTTCTCGGTCAGTTCGCTGACCTGACGGTGGAAGCCGACGACTGCCACCGCCTGGCCGAGCGGACGCTCGAGGTGGTGATGGCGCTAGTGAACGGGAGGAGCGGTGGGGTGTTCGCCGCCGCGGACGCGCGACTGACGTTGTTCGCCTCGCGTGGGATCGACCAGCACGTCCTCGACGCCATCGAGACGCTCTGGGGCCGCGCGAAGGATCAGTTGCGTCGCGGGCAGCCGGTCTATGTCCCGGACACCGGTACGGACAAGGACCTCGCCCACGCCTCCGCGGGCGGGCCGGCCAGTCTGGCCGTGTTCCCCATCTTCGACGGCGACGCGCTCATCGCCCTGCTCTACGTGGACAGCGCCGAGCCCGAACTGTGCCCGGGGACCCACCTGGAGCGCCTGGCGAAGTTCTCGCGGATGCTGGCGCGAGCGGTGCGGCCGGCCGCGGATCCGCCGGCTCGCGACGTGGCGGGATGGGAGGCGTACCTCGAGCGCACGCCCGTGCCCGACATCGAGCGCCAGAAGCTGCTGCTGCTGCTCAACCGCAACGCGTGGAACATCGCGCGCGTGGCCCGTCTCATGGGCGTGACGCGACGTACGGTGTACCTCCGTCTGCGGCGCTACAACATCCCGCGCGAGCGCGTGTACAAGTCGCGGCTGCGCCCGGCCGCGGCGTCCTAGGGTGTCGTCGCGTTGACGGGATTGGCGTGGCGGAGGTCGAGCACGCCATCCCCGACGAGCGCCATGTTGAGGTAGGCGGAGAAATCGAGGGTGTGGCCGTCGGGAGCGCCCTCCCCCACCCGCGCACCCAGCGGCCGGCGCTCGCGATGGCTCACCTCGATCGTGATCACGCCGTCGCTGAACAGGCCACGGTCGCGGGCGCGGTCGACCTCGAGGCGGTACTCACGGCCCCGGATGCGCGCCCACACCGCGTCGCCGCCGTCGCCGCGCCGGGCGAAGAACCCGTCGCGCTCGCGCAGCGCCGTCCAGGACTCGAGGGACCCGAACAGCCGCGGCTTCTCGATGTACGGGCCGCCGTCCTCCGGGCAGAAGACGTCGCAGTTGCCGCACTCGTTGCAGAAGTCCTGGAAGTTCGCGATCTGATGCGCCTTGCGGGCCACGAACTGTCCCCCGGGGATCCCCGCGACCGACCCTTCGCGGACCACGAAATGCTCGTAGTGCACGCTCAGGGGAGCGGTCTCGTAGACGAAGTTCGCGTCGTTGGGGCAGACGGGGATGCACTTGTCGCAGTTGATGCAGTCGAAGAGGACGAGATGCGAGCCGATCTTGCGGGGAGCCACTCGGTTCTTCTCCGCACGATGGCGCGGATCGGCGGCCGCGCGCGCCGCTCCCAGGGGCGTGTTCAAGACGGCCGCGCGCCGGACGACGCGGTCGTAGAGGCCCGAGCCGCCCCCGGCGGCCGCCGGGAGCAGGTCTCCTCCCGTCGTCAGCGCCCCCAGCAATGCGTCGCGCGCGGGGCCCTCCGGGACCTCCGCGCGCACGGCCTCCTCGCCCTGGCCGAACGCGCGCACGACGAAATCGCCGATCCTCGGCGCGCCCAGGGCGCGCATGCGCTCCGCGAGAAGGGCGTCGTAGCGCGGAAGCCGGCCGTAGCCGCCCGGCCGCAGCAGGTCGGTGCAGGTCGTGACCGGAGTGAAGCCGAGGGCGACGCAGTCCGCGTAGTTCTGGGCGTCCACCCCGGCCGAGAACGAGATCGGCACCTCCGGCCGCGCGCGCCGGTACCTGTCGACCAGCGCCATCGTGACCACGTGCAGTGGGCCGCCGGAGAGGTACATGACCTGCTCCGCGGCGGGAAAGAACGGACGGTGGTTGCGCACCACGAGCGTGTTCGAGAACTTCACCTGGAACGTGCGGCCGCGAGAGCGTGCCACCTCGGACAGCCGGTCCGTGATCTCGAGCGCCTGGTCCCACTGCAGGTCCTTGTCGAAGTCCTCCGCGCGCGTCCTCACCTCGTCGTACCCGAGGACGTCGTGCAGGAGGCCGTCCACCGTCTCCCGGCCGAGCAGGGTCGGGTTGAGCTTGACCGTCACGTGCACGTCCATCTCCGTGAGCAGGAAACGGACGATGCCTTCGATCTCCCCCGCGGGGCAGCCGTGAAAGGTCGACAAGGTGATCTGGTCGGAGAGCTGGGTGGTGAAGTCGAGGTCGCGCCAGCGCCGCAGGTCGTCGGGGATCTGGCCCCGCAGGGCCTCGACCTCGGTGCGGGCGTCCTTCATCGAGTCGATCCAGGCCCGCACCTGGGGCGAGCGGATGCCGGCCAGGTCGTAGCCCACGCTCATGTCGAGGATGGTGTCCTGCTTGAGCCGGTCGGAGGGCAGCCCGAGCAGGTTGTCCGCCTTGAGCACGTCGAGGAGCATCGAGCCCGCCACGTACTCGCGCAGACTGTCGGCCAGCCGCAGCTCCTGGCTCCATTCGACGTTGTAGCCGACCGTGGTGGCGTCGATGCACGGCCGGGGCAGGACCAGGCGGTCGTTGATCTGGACGGTCTTGAGCTCGAGGATGCGGCTCCCGGCCAGCCAGGACAGCACGACGTTCTGCGCCATCTGGTCCTGGGGGCCGGCCGCGGGTCCGACCGGGCTCGACGCGCGCCGTCCGTGGAAGAGCACGGAGGTGTCGAGGTCCGCCGCGCCGTGCCAGAACTTGCGCGCGGGCAGGTCGAAGACCTTCCCCTCACGCTCGTGCTCGCGGGTCATCCGGCGCAGGAGGGCGCCGAAGGGCGCGCCGATCAGCTCCGCCATCAGTGGACCGGCGCGGAATGGTAGAGCCGCGCCGAGCGGACGATCGCTTCCACCTCTCCGGACTCGCGGCCGAGCTCCGCGAGAGAACACGCGTACGACATGAGGAGCGCGGTCTCGTCGTCGGTCACGGACC
>DASTLK010000302.1:0-12338 GCA_035715025.1 Vicinamibacteria bacterium | reverse complement strand
CGCACTTCCTTCCAGCGCCCGGGCGCGACGTGCTCGACGATCGAATGGAGCGCGTCCCACTTCTCGGTCTCGCCCGTGACGGGCTGGGCGTCGCCGAGCACGACGACGGAGCGGTAGTTCATCGAGTGATGGAAGGCGGAGCGCGCCAGCACGAGCCCGTCCAGGAGGGTGGCGGTGAGGCATACGGGCACGCCACCCTGCAGCGTCTTCAGCATGCGGCTGGCGGCGCTCCCATGCACGAACACGTGGTCGGCCACGCGGGCGTGGATGGTGGGAATCACGAAGGGCTGCCCGTCGCTGACGAACCCGACGTGGCAGATGAGCGCCTCGTCCAGGATCGCGTTCACGGTGGCGCGGTCGAAATGCCCGCGCGCGGGCAGGCGGCGCAGCGTGGTGCGCGGGGTCGGCTCGAGGTCGGACATGCGCCACCGCTCCTTCCGTGATAACGTACTAGTACGTAGTCATGAACGTCTCACTACAATATGGCATCGGCGGCCGCACCGCAAGCGCGCTGGCCCAGAGCGCGGAGCGGGCGATCATGGAGGGCCGGCTGCCGCCGGGCGGCCTCCTGCCTTCGGTACGCGCCCTGGCCGATGCCCTGGGGATCAGCGCGGCCACCGTCGCCGCCGCCTACCGCACCCTGCGCGTGCGCGGCCTCGTGACGGGCGAGGGCCGTCGGGGCACACGGGTAGTGCTGCGTCCCCCGCTCCGTCTGCGCCGGCCCCCCGTCGTGGCACCCGGCGCGCGTGACCTCGCGGAAGGCAATCCCGATCCCGCTTGGCTGCCCGACCTCCGCTCCGCCTTGCGCCGCGCGCCGGGGCCGTCCGGCCTGTACGGCCGGCCCAGTTTCCTGCCCGCGCTGCGGACCCTGGCCGCGCGCCAACTCGGGCAGGACGACATCCCGACGGTCTCCCTCGCCGTGGTCGGCGGCGCGATGGACGGCGTGGAGCGCGTCCTCCAGGCACACCTCCGTCCCGGCGATCGCGTCGCGGTCGAGGATCCGGGCTACGCCGGCGTGCTCGACCTCGTGAGCGCGATGGGCCTCGTGCCCCAGCCCGTCCTGCTCGACGATTTCGGGGCCCGGCCGGAGGCGCTCGAATCCGCCCTTGCCGCGGGGGCTCGTGCGCTCATCCTGACTCCCCGGGCCCAGAACCCGACCGGTGCCGCCTTCGACGAAGATCGGGCGCGCGCGCTGCGCACCATTCTCGATCGCCACCCCGAAGTGCTGCTCGTCGAGGACGACCATGCGGGCCCGGTCGCGGGCACGCCGGCCTTGACCCTCGCCCATCCGCGCAAGGCGCGCTGGGCCGTGGTCCGGTCCGTGTCGAAGTCGCTGGGCCCCGACCTGCGCCTGGCGATCCTCGCTGGCGATGCCACCACGGTGGCACGGGTCGAGGGCCGTCAAGCCCTCGGCGCGGGCTGGGTCAGTCACGTGCTCCAGGCCGCGGTGGCGTCCCTCTGGGCGAGCGCCGCCACCGACCGTCGCCTCCGGGACGCCGCCCAGACCTACACGCGCCGGCGTCGCGCCCTCATCGACGCGCTGGCCCGGCTCGGGCTCGCCGCCCACGGACGGTCGGGTCTCAACGTCTGGGTCCCGGTGCGCGAAGAGGCGGCCACCATCGCCGGCATGGCCGCCGCCGGGTGGGCGATCCGCGCCGGAGAGCCCTACCGCATCCAGAGCCCGCCCGCGGTCCGCATCACCGTCAGCTCGCTCACGCTGGAAGAGGTCCCGCGCGTCGCGGCCGCGCTCGCGGAGACGCAAAGCGCGCGCGGCCGCACCCCCGCGGCGTAACCCCGGCATGTCCTCGGTCCGGCCCGACGAGGCCCTGGAGCGTCGGGCCGGGCCGAGCTTCGTTATTGGCGCCACTCGGGAGGTCCGCACCCCGGCGGTCGGCTACTCTTCGCTGGGCGTCGCTGGCGTCACGGGGCGCGCCATCGACGCCTCACCAGACGGAGACGTCACACGGCGGCGTCTCCGGCCAGGCCAGGGCCGACGGGCAGGCTGGCCGCGACAACGAGCCCGGACCGCGTCGCGGGCGGTCACGCTGGGCCGCGGGGTCACAGCGGCCGAGTGAAGGCACCGCGCATACAACTTCCTCATGGCTGATCGCTGGGGTGGGGCCCCCAGCGCCGTCCTCAATGAGGACATGCGCGGTGCCGTAGCGAGCGCCGCGCAACCCGCGGCCCGTATCGCCCGCGGCGCGCGACCTCGTCGGCGACGCGATTACACGCACGGCGGCTTTGGCCGCACTGGCTTGAACTACCCCGCCGCGGGGCGTATCCTCACACGACTCCGGGCCGTTTTTTCGATGGGAGGCAAGTACTTATGGCCACGCGGACCGCCGCGGACGGGACGCAGAAAGAGCTCTCGTACCGCAAGCGGCTCATCGAGATCGCCAACGCCATCAACTCGGCCGGTAGCATCCAGGACATCCTCGTCGACATCAAGGACAAGATGCTCGACCTCGTGGATGCGGATCGAGTCACCATCTTCGCCCTCGACACGAAGAACCAGGAGCTGTTCTCGCTGGTCAAGGCCGGCCACGAGGTCAAGGAGATCCGCGTCGCCAAGACCTTCGGCTCCATCGCGGGGTTTACCGCCCTCAGCCGAAAGACCGCCAACATCAAGAACGCATACGACCCTTCCGAGCTCACCCGCCTTCATCCGAACCTCAAGTTCGATTCGCGCTGGGACAAGGCGGGTGGCTTCCGCACCGGCCAGGTCCTGGCCACGCCCATCCTGTTCGAGAAATACCTCCTCGGCGTCCTGCAGCTCATCAACAAGCGCGGCGGCGGCGCGTTCTCGCCCAAGGACGAGGAAGCGGCCGAGGAGCTCTCGAAGATCCTCGGCATCGCCTTCTACAACCAGCATCGCGCGGCGCGCTCCAACAAGCCCTCCAAGTACGGCTTGCTCGTGGACAAGGGCCTCGTGTCGGAGAAGGACCTCGAGAACGCGATCGGCAACGCGCGCATCAACCAGATCGACGTCTCCAAGGTCCTCATCGAGGACCTCAAGATCCCCAAGGACGAGATCGGGCGGGCCCTCACCCAGTTCTTCAACACGCCCTTCGCCGACCTGGCCGGGCGCATCATGCCCCCCGACGTGAAGGAGCGCCTCACCCCCGAGTTCCTGAAGAAGAACATGTGCGCGCCCATCGAGAAGAAAGAGGGCACGCTCACGGTCGCGGTGGAGGACCCCTACGACCTGACCCGCCTCGACGCCATCAAGGCCATGAACCTGGCCCCGCGCCACGACTTCGTGGTCGCGCTGCGGCAGGACATCATGCAGTACATCAACGAGAACTACGGCGGGGTCGGCGGCGGCCCGGCGGTGCAGGAGGAAGACCTCGGCCGCATCATTATGGAGCTGGGGTCGGGCGAGGAGGACGAGGTCGAGGGCGACGAAAAGGCACCCGAGCCCGAGATCGACGAGACGGACAGCGGGATCGTCAAGCTGTGCAACCAGATCATCATCGACGCCTACAACAAGGGCGCCTCCGACATCCACGTGGAGCCGTACGGCAAGAACGCACCCACGGTGGTGCGCCTCCGCGTGGACGGCGACTGCACGAAGTACATCGACATCCCGCCCGCCCACCGCAACGCGGTGGTGCAGCGTTTCAAGATCATGTCCAAGCTGGACATCTCCGAGAAGCGCAAGCCGCAGGACGGCAAGATCCGCTTCAAGGGGCCGATGGGGGTGATGGAGCTGCGCGTCGCGACCATCCCCACCTCGGGCGGGAACGAGGACGTGGTCATGCGCCTCCTGGCCGCCTCCAAGCCCCTGCCCCTCGAAAAGATGGGCTTCTCCGACCGGAACATCGCGGAGTTCAAGACCATCCTCCAGAAGCCGTACGGCATCTGCCTGGTCGTGGGTCCCACCGGATCGGGCAAGACGACCACGCTGCACTCGGGCCTCGGCTTCATCAACACCGTCGACATGAAGATCTGGACCGCGGAAGACCCCGTCGAGATCACGCAGGCGGGGCTGCGCCAGGTGCAGGTGCACCCCAAGATCGAGTTCACCTTCGCGGTGGCCATGCGCGCGTTCCTGCGCGCCGACCCCGACGTGATCATGGTCGGTGAGATGCGCGACCACGAGACGGCGGCCACCGGCATCGAGGCCTCGCTCACCGGCCACCTGGTGTTCTCCACCCTGCACACGAACTCGGCGCCGGAGACGATCACGCGTCTGCTCGACATGGAAATCGACCCCTTCAACTTCGCGGACGCGCTCCTCGGCATCCTGGCCCAGCGCCTCATCCGCACCCTTTGCAAGGACTGCAAGGAGGAGTACGCCCCCACCCAGGAAGAGTTCGCGGAGCTGATGGAGAGCTACGGGCTCGAGTACTGGGACACGCTCGGCATCCGCTACTCCCCGCAGTTCAAGCTCTATCGGCCCAAGGGCTGCTCGAAGTGCAACAACACCGGCTACAAGGGCCGCATGGGCATCCACGAGCTGCTGGTGGCCACGGACGAGATGAAGCGCAAGATCCAGAAGCGAGACCCCATCGAGGAGCTGCGCAAGCAGGCGATGCGCGACGGGATGACCACGCTGCTGCAGGACGGGATCCAGAAGGTCATCCGCGGCGTGACGGACTTCAAGCAGGTGCGCGCGGTGTGCATTAAGTAGAGAAGTATTGAGTCAGGGGGGGCACTCACGCGGCATACGCGATGGGCGTTCGCGACCCCCCCTGAAACCCCCCTCGCACGTCGCCGCCGCTGCGCGGCGCCGCCGTGCTCTGCGGTCGGCTGCCCGCTGGCCCGCTGGCCCGCTGCCCCTGTGCTATTTCCCCGCTGGCAGCGCGAAAGCCACGATCACGTCGCCCGTGCCGAAGGGGCCACTGCCGCCGGCGGCGATGGCCACGAACTGGCGGCCGCCCGCTTCGTAGGTCATCGGCGTCGCGCGGGCGCCCGCGGGCAGCGGCGCGCTCCAGAGGACGCGCCCCGTCTCCACGTCGAAGGCGCGGAACATGCGGTCCAGGGTCGCCCCGACGAACACGAGGCCGGAGGCGGTCACGATGGGTCCGCCGAGGTTCGGCGAGCCCGAGTCGGCCGGGGCCGGGGGCGCGCCTTCCTTCAGCGTGGGCATGGTGCCAAGGGGCACGTCCCACAGGATGCGCCCCGTCTCCAGGCTCACCGCCACCAGCGCGCCGAAGGGGGGCCGCGTGCACGGAAGGCCCGTGGGCCCGATCAGGAGGCGGCGCCGCATCACGAAGGGCGTGCCTTCCATCCGCGCGTACTCCCAGTCCGTGAGGCCGCGCGCCGCGTCCTCGCGCCGCAGGCGGTCACCGTCGAACCCTTCGTTTGGAAAGAGCTGGACGACCGCGGGCACGCGGTTGACGGGGACGACCGCGATCTTGCGGGCCGCGTCCGCGGCTACGCCCCCCCAATGCGCGCCCCCGATGTTGCCGGGCACGGCCAGCGTCCCTTCCAGGCTGGGAGGGGTGAAGATGCCTTCGTTCCGCAAGGCCGCGATCTGATCGCGGCACCAGCTTCGTGCCTCCGGGGTCGGGCCCCAGGCGTCGTCGGCGGTGTAACGGTGCGGGCTCAGGGGCGCGGTGACGGCGGTGAAGGGTTGGGTCGGTGAAGCCTCTTCTCCGGCGACGGTGCTGCGCGGCACGGGCCGCTCCTCGACCGGGAACAGGGGCTCCCCCGTCTCGCGGTTGAGCACGAAGAGCATCCCGGTCTTGGTGGCCTGGAGGACGGCCGGAATGGCGACGCCGTTCTTGACCACGGTCGTGAGCGCGGGCGGCGACGCGTTGTCGTAGTCCCACAGATCGTGATGCACGGTCTGGAAGTGCCATACGACTTTTCCCGTGGAGGCGCGAAGGGCGACGATCGAGCTCGCGTACCGGTTCTCGCCCTTCCGCATTCCGCCGAAGTAATCGGGTGCGGGAGAGGACGTGGGCAGGAAGACGAGGTCGCGCTCGGGATCGGCGGCGATCACCGACCACACGTTCGCCCCGCCGGTGCGGGCCGCGCTCCCATCGCGCCAGGTGGCGTGGGCGGCCTCGCGCGCGTCCTGCGGGATGGGGTCGAAAGTCCAGCGGAGGGCGCCCGTGCGCGCGTCGAAGCCGCGCACCTCTCCGCTGGCCGGGGCCAGGCGGCCGTTGTCGGCGATGGCGGAGCCCGCCACCACGATGTCGCCGACCACGGCCGCGGGCGACGTCATCTCGTAGGCCTGGAACTCGAACGGCGACACGCGCAGGCCGCGCCGCAGGTCCACCACCCCCTGCTCGCCGAAGTCCGCGCACGGCCGGCCGCTCTCCGCATCGAGCGCCACCAGGCGCGCGTCGATCGTCGCTATGAAGATGCGGCGACCGCAGACCGCGCCCGCGGCGGCACGGCCGTCCCGCCAATAGCTGACGCCGCGGCTCGCGAAGTCCCCGTAGCCCCGCTCGGGATCGACGCCGGGGTCATGGCGCCACCGCTCACGTCCGGTGGCGGGGTCGAGCGCGATCGCGCGCCCGAGCGGGGTGCTGAGGTACATCGTGCCAGAGATCACGAGCGGCGTGGCCTCGAGCGCGGGTGGGCGGCCCCGGCGCGGCACGACTCCGGCCTCGCCGGTATGGAAGGTCCAGGCCACCTCGAGGCGAGCCACATTCGCCCGGTCGATCTGGGTCAGCGGCGAGTGGCGCGATCCACCCGGATCGCCTCCGTAGGACGGCCAGTCCGAAGGCGGAGGGGCGAGGGGGCCGGCGGCGAGGGGAAGGATGAGAGCACACAGGGCGAGGACGCGCATGGAGGCGCATCATGCCCGGAGGCGGAGCCGGCGTCTACGGCCGTTGCGCGGATTTGAGGGCCTGCCGGGTGCCGGCGATGACCTCACGCGCGTGGGCCTCGCCGCTGAGCACGCCGTTCCAGTCCTTCTGCTCGTAGGCCAGGAACACGACGCCGGCGGACTGGCGTGTGATCTTCATGAGGCTGAGGAGCTGGCCGACCTCTTCCTTCTCCAGGCCCGGCGCCGTGGCCGAGTAGAGCTTCTCGAGGTCGTTGATCTGCTTGTCGAGGTCCGTGTACGCGACCTCCGCGCGCTCTTGCGCGTCGGAGCGGCGGACGAGCGCCTCCTTCTGGGCTTCGGTGGCCAGGGTGGTCGCCTCCTCCGCGACGCGGCGGGCCTCGCGCGGCTGACCGTTGCGCACCAGCTCGCGGGCGCGGTCGCGCTCGTGCTCGGCCTTCTGGAAGACGGGGAGGGAGGCGGCGCCGTAGCTGCGCGCCACGGTGAGGGCGCGGTCCGCCGTCTCGATGCACTGCTCCGGCCGCGGACCCATCACGCCCAGCTCGGTCAGGACCCGCGGGACCACCCACAGCACGGCCGACGCCACGAGGGCGAAGATGGCGATGCGACGCATCAGCCGCAGGGCAATCAGATGACGGTCCGGCCGACGCCTTTCGACCTGCGTGTCCATCGAGGGGCCTTTACTGTAGTGGCCGTCGCCGGCCGGGGCAAACTCGCGCAAGCCCGCATTGTTGCAAGCAACGTGCCTCTCTATAATCCCCAGAATGGCGAACTTCATGGGAGGCAGCGCTCCGGCCATGGCGAACCAGGTCGCGGAGGGGTTCATCCTCCTCAGCGCCAACAACCTGAAAGGGTTCGCAGCCGGGGACCTCAACCTGCTGCGCACGGAGCTGGACAAGCTGCAGCGCGAGGCGCGTTCGGAAGTGCCCCCGGCGGACGACGCGCTCGCCAACCAGGGCCGCAATCGCCGCATCGCACGTCTGCAGTCCGCGATGCAGGTCGTGTCCCACAAGCTCACCGCTCGAAGCTGAGCGTGGCCCAGCCACCACGACGGAGTCGGCCGCCCTCATGAAGCTTCCCCTGTCGGCGCTGGTCGTCCTCGTCGGATACGTCGTCGGCATCACCGCATTCGGCACCTGGCTGGGGCGGCGCGGCCGCTCCGTGCGCGACTACTTCCTGGCCGCGCGCAGCGTGCCCTGGTGGGCCATCGCCACCTGCATCGTCGCCACCGAGACGAGCACGCTCACGTTCATCGGCGCGCCCGGAACCGCCTACCGAGGCGACTGGACGTTCCTGCAGCTCGTCTTCGGCTACATCATCGGACGGCTGCTCATCGCGGTGATCTTCATCCCCGCCTACTTCCGCGGCGAGATCTACACGTCGTACGAGCTGCTGCAGCGCCGGTTCGGGGGCGCCGTGCGCACCGTCTCCGCCGCCATCTTCCTGCTCTATCGCACGCTCGGCGACGGCATCCGGCTGCACGCCGCCGCCCTCGTCCTGGCCGTGGCCGCCGGCATCGCGGAGTGGTGGTGCATCGTCGTGCTCGGCCTGGCCATGATCCTCTACACCGAGGAGGGAGGCGTGGTCGCCACCATCTGGACGGACAGCATCCAGATGTTCGTGTACCTGGCCGGCGCCATCGTCTGTCTCGTCGCCGTGATCCATCGCCTGCCGGCAGGGGGCGTCGACGCGGCCATGGCGGCGGCCCACGCCGCGGGCAAGCTCGCGCTGTTCGACTTCTCGCTCGACTTCCGCGTGCCCTTCACCTTCTGGGCCGGACTCGTGGGCGGGACGTTCCTGACCCTGGCCACCCACGGCACCGATCACTACCTCGTGCAGAGGCTGCTGGTGGCGCGGAGCCAGAAGGACGCCTCCGCGGGCCTGGTGCTGTCCGGGTTCCTCGTGTTCGCCCAGTTCGCGCTGTTCCTCTTCCTGGGCACGCTGCTCTGGGCGCACTACGGAGGCAAGCCCTTCGCGCGCGGGGACGAGGTGCTGCCCACCTTCGTCTCCACCGAGCTGGCCGGTGGGTGGACGGGGTTCATCCTGGCCGCGGTGGTGGCGGCCGCGCTCTCCCCGTCGCTCAACTCGATGGCCTCCACGACGGTGCGCGACTTCTACCTGCCCTACTTCCGCAAGGACGCCTCGGAGGCCCAACAGATGCGCGTGGGCCGCGCGTTCACGGTCGTGTGGGGGATCGCGCAGATCCTGGTCGCGGTGGCCGCGCAGAACATGGATTCCGCACTGCAAGGCGGGCTGGCTGCGCTCAGCTACGCCTCCGGACCCACGGTGGGGGCGTTCCTGCTCGGCGTGCTCACGCGCCGCGCGAATTCGGTGGGCACGATGGTCGGGATGATCGCGGGGCTGACCGTCAGCCTGACCGTCGGGATGCTGGCGCCCTACCTGCTGCACACCGAGGGCGTGGCCTGGACCTGGAATGTTGCGATTGGAGCGACGGCGACGTTCGCGGTGGGGATGATCCTGAGCACGCTTCGCCCAATCCAGGCCGAGCGTACCCCAGCCTGAATTTTTCCGTTTTCCGTTGTCGTTGTTGTTGTCAATACAACAATGACTTCTGGCGTGCCTTGCGGAAGGCCTCGATGGCGGGCAGGTCGGCGGCCACGATGGCGTCCACGGGATCGCCGCGGTCGATGGCGGCGCGCAACGCGCGCGTGCCGACGAGGCGGTCGATGGCGGCCCCCCCACGCAGCCACTCGAACCCGGCCTGGCTCTTCAGGCTGACGAGAAGGCCGACGCCGAGCTTGTAGGGCGTGACCGCGGCCGCATCCTTGATGCCGATCCGGATCCCCGCGCAGGGCAGCCCCGCGTACTTGGGCTCCGGTGCGGCCGCGGAGGCCGCGGGAGTGAACGTCGCCGTCTCGAAGCTGAGGCCGGACGAGGGAAGCGACGGGATGATCGCCTCCGCCTTGAGCCAGGGGGCCCCGATCAGGAGAAACGGCGCATCCGTGCCCCGCCCCTCGGAAGCGTTGGTCCCCTCGAGCAGGGCCGTGCCCGGATAGACGAGCGCGGCCTCCGCGCAGCGGAGGTTCGGCGAGGGCGAGACCCAGGCGCGTCCGGTGTCCGCCCAGGACATCGAGCGCCGCCAGCCCTTCATCGGCACGACGGTGAGGCGCGCGGGCTTGCTCAGGGAGGCGTTGACGAACTGCGCCATCTCGCCCGCGGTCAGGCCGTGGACGAGCGGCCCGGGCGCGGTATTGACGAGGCTCTCCGGGACGGCGTCGCGCGGCTCGCTCTCCGGGCCCTCCACGCGCTCGCCGCCCAGGGGGTTCGGCCGGTCCAGCACCACGAACTCGATGCCGGCGTCCGCGGCCGCCCGCAGGGCGAGGATCATCGTGCTCACGTACGTGTAGAAGCGGACGCCGCCGTCCTGCAGGTCGAACACGAGGGCGTCGAGCCCCTTCAGGTCCTCCGGCGTCGGTTTGGTCTTTTCGCCGTAGAGGCTGACCACGGGCACGCGCGCGAGCGGATCGACGGTATCGCCGACCTTCTCTCCGGCCGCCGCCTTGCCTTGCGCGCCGTGCTCGGGGGCGAAGATCTTCTCGACGTCGACGCCGGCCACGCGCAGCACTTCGACCGCGCGCCGGCCGTCGAAGGTGACGGAGGCGGCATGGGCGATGAGCCCGATCTTCTTGCCCTTGAGCGGCCCGCCCTTCTCCGCCTCGATCTGCTCCAGGCCGACCTTGACCTGGACGGCCGGGGTCGCGCTCGGCTTGGCCTTGGGACTGGGCGAGGCCTGGCGAGCGGCGCCCGCGCCCGGTTGCTCGGGGCCGAGGGAGTCTCCCCCGCAGCTCCAGAAGGTCAGGAGGGCGACGGCCATCATCGCCGGCCCGGTGCGCACGCGGATCTTCATTTCTCGGCGAGCCCCCGCACGACCGCGTCGGCCACGGCGCGCCGGACCTCGCGGATGGCGTTGTTCTCCCGCGTCGGATGGACGCGGTTCGTAAGCAGGATGACGAAGAGGTTGCGGTCGGGATCCATCCACATCGACGTGCCCGTGAATCCGGTGTGACCGAAGGAGCGTGGACCGAAGAGCGACCCCGCCGAAGAATTCTCGCTCGGGGTGTCCCATCCGAGCGCGCGGCTCGAGTCGGGTACGCCCGCGCGCTTCGTGAAGCGCTCCACCGTCTCCCGCGAGACGATGCGCTGGTGCTCGAAGACGCCGCCGTCGAGGAGCATCTGCGCGAAGCGGGCAAGGTCGGAAGCGGTGCTGAAGAGGCCGGCGTGCGGCGCGACGCCGCCCAGGGCGGCCGCGTTCTCGTCGTGGACCTCGCCGCGCAGGACGTGGCCGCGCCAGGGATCGTTCTCGGTGGGGGCGATGCGCGGCCGCAGCTCGGGGCCGGGACGATAGGTCGTGTCCTTCATCCCCAGGGGTCCCAGGACGCGCGCGCGCGCGAAGGACTCGAGGTCCTGCCCGGCCACGCGCTCCAGGATCTCCCCCAGCAGGATGACGCCGAGGTCGCTGTAGACCGACTTCGTGCCCGGCTCGTAGACGAGGTCCATGGCCAGGATGCGCCGGACGTACGCGTCCTTGCCCTTGAGCTCCTTGTACAGCGGCGCCCACCAGTCGATGCCCGACGAATGCGTCAGCAGGTGCCAGACCGTCACCTTGTCCTTGGCCCCGCCGCGAAACTCGGGCAGGAACGCGGAGACGGGCTTGTTGATGTCGAGCTTGCCCTCGTCCACCAGGATCATGGCCATGGTGGTCGTCACCACGACCTTGGTCAGGCTGGCCAGGTCGTACATCGTGTCCGCGCGCACCGGCGCATCGTCGTCGTAGGAGAGACGGCCGAAGGGCTGCAGGTGCGCGAGCACGCCGTCCTTCCCCACCGCCAGCACCGCGCCCGGGAACGCGCGCGCCGCGACCGCCGCCTCCACCACCCGATCGACCTCGGCCATTCCGTCCGGCCGGAATCCGGAATCGGCGGGCGCGGCCGCGCGCAGCGTCATCTCGTGCCTCGGAATCTGCAGCCCGTCGCCGAATGCATAGAATCCGGGAAGCGAGACCGGAACCTTCCCGCTCACAGGATACTCTCCGAAGACCGCCGCCATCGCCGCGCGCTGGCTCGAATCGGCACCTCCGTACGCGCTCACGTAGGCGGAGACCGACGGCACCTGCCGGAGAAGGTACGGGCTGCCGAAGGAGATCAGGACGACCGGCCGCCCCGCCGCCTGCAGGTCGCGCAGCAGCCGCGCATGGCCCTCCGCCATGTCCGCGTTGCCCTTGTAGGCGCTGACGCGCACGAAAGCGGACGCGATCACGTGCGTGAAGCCGGGGGCGGCGGCGAGGATCCGGGCGGCCGTTTCCGGCGAGACTTCGGGTCCGAGCACGAAGGTCTGGGTCGCGATGCGGCGCGCGGCGAGCTCGGCTTCCGGGATGCCGGCGATGGCGTCGTTGCGCGCGTCGCTGGACAGGACGAGATGGAGGATGCGCAGCGGCTGCTCCGCCTGAAGGGGCAGGACCCCGCCCTCGTTGCGGAGGACCGTGATCGATCGGCGGGCCACCTCCAGGGCGTGCGCTACGTCCTCCGGCCGGTCCACCGCTTCCATCGCGGACGGGTCGACGAGGCGCTTGCGGTCG
>DASTLK010000301.1:0-4578 GCA_035715025.1 Vicinamibacteria bacterium | reverse complement strand
CGGTATGGGTCGCGTCGGCGGCGCCGGCGCCACCGTCCCCATCCCCCCGCCGCTGCCCGCCACCATGAGCAAGGTCTCGACGCGCACGGCGCGCGGGTCCATGCGCAGCGCGTAGTTCAGGCCCTGGCCTTCCAGCACGCGCAGGACGGCCTGGGCGGGCGTCACCCCGCTGAGGGTCACGCTGACACGCGCCCGCGGCGGCGCGCCGTCGTAGGTGACCTTCATGCCCGTCTCGCGCGCGATGCGGTCCAGGACCTCGGACACGGGAGCGGCAGTGGCGCGCACGTCGAGCGCGTCGCCCACCCGGCGCACCTCGGTTTGCCCCGCGCCCAGGCGGGCGGCCAGGACGACGGCGACGGTCAGGACCGCGGCCTTCCGCACGCTTGGCAGTGTACCAGGCGCCGTCTAGATGTAGAAGAACGCGAAAGCCAGGATCAGGTAGATGGCGAGGAGCTGCACGCCCTCGAACCAGTTCGTCTTGCCGTCGAGGACGAGCAGGGTGACGGCGGCCACGGACAGCATGATCGCGACCACTTCGAGGATGGTGAACTCCAGGCCCAGCGGCGTGCCCATCAGGTGGCCGGCGATGACGAGCAGGGGCGCGACGAAGAGCGCGATCTGCATGGACGAGCCCATGGCGATGCCCAGGGCGAGGTCCATCTTGCCCTTCAGGGCCACGATCACGGCCGTGGAGTGCTCGGCCGCGTTGCCCACCACCGCCACCACCACCACGCCCATGAACACCTTCCGGAGTCCCAGCCGCGTGCCCGCCTCGCCGACCGCATGCACGAGGAACTCGCTCACCCAGCCCACGAGACCGGCGGCCACCACGAGGACGGCGATGCTCGTGGCCTTGGACCACACGGCGCCCACGTTCTGCTCGTCGAGCCCACCGCCCGCCTCGCCCGCGAACAGGTGCTGATGGGTCTTGAGCGAGAAGAACAGGCTGGCCGCGTAGCACGCGATGAGGACGACGGAGATGTCGAAGCTGATCGACTCCGTGTGCTCGGGATGCGAGTGGTTCGTGACCTGGGCGTAGATGGCGGGGATGACCAGCCCGACGACGGCCAGCACCATCATGCTGCTGCCGCTCTCCGCGGCCAGGCGGCTGAATTTCAGCTCCTTGCGCTTCCACCCGCCCAGCAGCATGGCCAGGCCGAGGACCATCAGCAGGTTCCCGATGATGGAGCCGGTCAGCGAGGCCTTGACGATCTCCTTCTCACCGGCGCGCAGGGCCATGAAGGCGATGATCAGCTCGGCCGCGTTCCCGAAGCTCGCGTTGAGCAGCCCGCCGACACCGGGCCCGGTGTGATGGGTGAGGTGCTCGGTGGCCTCGCCCATGAGACCGGCCAGGGGCAGGATGGCCAGGCAGGAGACGACGAAGACCCAGGTCGGAGAGGCGTGGGTCGAGCCCATCCAGAGGGCCACCGGCACGAAGATGAGGAAGGCGCGGACGAGGTTCTTGCCGGTGAACAAGGACTTTGGCCCGGCTCTAGGGCGAGGCGCCGGACAAGGTGCGCGCCGCGCTGCGCGCCGGGGCGTGGGCCGCATCGGCCATGGCCTCGCCGGCGGGGGCCGGGCCGAGGAGCGCCAGCTGCTGATCGCGTGCGGCCTGGAAGGCGTTCTCCTCGTCCGCCGCGATGGGCTCGGCGGGTGGCGACTGGATCTTGAGCGGGTTCACGAAGACCCCGTCCCTGGTCATCCGGTAGTCGAGGTGGGGCCCGGTGGCGAGGCCGGTCATGCCCACCAGACCGAGGACCGTGCTCTGGGTCAGGTGCTGGCCGACCTTCACGTTGATCCGGGAAAGGTGGCCGTAGAGCGTGGTGTAGCCGTTGGGGTGCCGCATGCGCACGACCTTGCCGTAGCCGCCGTCGACGCCGGCCTGGACGACGACACCGTCCGCGGAGGCGCGCACCGGCGTGCCGATGGGCGCCGCGAAGTCGACGCCCAGGTGGGGGCGCATCACGTTCAGGATCGGGTGCAGACGCGCATGTGTGAACCCCGAGCTGATCCGCGTGAAGCGCAGCGGCGAGCGCAGGAAGGCCTTCCGCATGGGACGGCCGTCGGGCATGTAGTAGCCGGGCCCGTTCTTGCCTTCGAAGCGGACGGCCTGGATCACGCGCTCGCCGCGCACGAGCTCGGCGGAGAGGATGCGGCCGTAGCGGCTCAGCTTGCCGTCGAGGGACATCTTCTCCACGGCGACGCGGAAGGAGTCGCCCTTCTGCAGCTCCGTGTTGAAGTCGACGTCCCACATGAAGATGTCCGCGAGGTCCAGGGCGAGCTGGTCCTCTTCGCCCGCGGCGCTCACCGCGCCGAACAGGCTCGAGGTGATCTCGCCGCGCACGGAGGCCACCTTCACCTCGTACTCGCGGGTGAGGACCTCCGCCTGGTAGTCCGCGCCCTTGCGCGTGACGCGCAGCGTGCGCAGCTCGTCGATGCCATAGGTGAAGGCGGCCACGAGACCGTCGGGCCCGAAGGTGACGCCGAAGGGATGTCCGACCGACACGCGGGCGAGGTCGTAGACGGGACGCGACGCCTCGACCAGCCGGTGGACTCCCGACGGGCTGAGGGTGTCGCGGAGCATCGCGCCGAGGTTGGTGCGCCGGCCGATCGTCCCCTGGAGGACCCGCGCGGGCTGCTCGACGGCCGCCGTCACCGTCGCCACCGCGATCTGCTCGGCGGCGGCGGCCCCCTCTTCGACCGACGCCGGCAGCTGGCTGGCCAGGTGCGTCGGCAGCAGCAGCAGCACGGCAGCGCCCACGGCGCAGCGAGGTCTCATCCTCAACACCCCCCAACGGGCGGTTCGGAGCGGCCTGTCGCGCCGCGTCGCGCGACCCTGATCGGACTGGACGGAAGCCGGGAAAGTCCCGAGCCGGCGCGATTATACGGACAAGGGGGGGCCGGTCAAGGTCCGAACCGGTCCAGGTGGCCCGCATCACCGTCGCCCATCTCCATCCCGGCGGGGAAGTACTCCTTCCATCGCCGGGTGACGGTGGCCGCGGTCTGCTCGTCCGCGCGAAGCTCGCGCGGGAATCCGGGCTTGAGGCGCGCGTCGATGAGGATCGGCGGCCGCAGGGAGACGTGGTTGCGGACGAGCGTCCGCCCCGCGGCATGGATGTCGGCGGCGGGCTCGAAGCGCGTGAACGTCGTCCACAGGAAGTTCATCGCGCTCTGCGCGGCGCGCCCCGGCTCGTCGGTGAGGATGAGCAGCGGCCAGTCCGCGAAGGCGGGATGCGCGGCCAGGCGTGCTCCCGCCTCCGCCTCCCGCGCGTAGGGCGGCCCCCCGATGACGAGGCAGCCCGCGCAGAACACCCGTGCGTCGGTGACGTCGGAGGGGACGGGCACGCGCGGGGAGAACTCGCGGGGCAGCGCGCGCACGGGCTCGCCCAGCCCGAGCCAGACGCCCTTGGACCCCTCGTTCACGCGCGGGCCCGTGTAGTCGAGGGTGTCCATGGAGAGGTTCGAGAAGACGTAGAGATCGGTCTCGGGCCGCGTGCGCGCGAGCACGTGCTCGAGGGTGGCGGGGAAGTTGCGCAGGTCCACGGGCCGGTCGGTCAGGAGGAGGAACTTGGTGAGCGAGAGCTGTCCCTCCCCGAGGATGCGGAACGCGCTGGCCATGGCCTCGCGCCCGTAGCGCTCCTTCACGATCGCGGCCGCCAGCGAGTGGTAGCCGGTCTCGCCGTAGCTCCAGAGGCTCTCCACGCCCGGCATCACGAGCGGGAACAGGGGAGAGAGCAGCTCCTGGAGGAGATCGCCGATGTAGAAGTCCTCCTGCCGCGGCTTGCCGACCACGGTCGCGGGATAGATGGCGTCGCGCCGGCGCGCGACCTGTTCCACCTCGAAGACGGGATAGTCGTGCTGGAGCGAGTAGTAGCCGTAGTGATCGCCGAAAGGACCTTCGGGATGCCGCCGGGCCGGAGGCACGCGGCCGATCAACGCGAACTCCGCGCTGGACACCAGGGGATGCGGCCCCGGGCCGGGGCTGAGGTCGATGCGCCGGCCCATCAGCAGCGAGGCCAGCATCAGCTCGGGGACGTTCTCGGGGAGGGGAGCGACGGCGGCGAGCATGAGGGCCGGCGGTCCGCCCAGGAATACGGTCACGGGAAGGGCCAGGCCGGCGGCTTCCGCGGCCGCATGGTGGAAGCCTCCGCCCTTTCCGATCTGCCAGTGCATTCCCGTCGTGCGTGAGTCGAAGACCTGCATCCGATAGATGCCGAGGTTGTGCCCCGGGCGCTGCGGATGCTCGGTGTAGACCGCGGGGAGGGTGACGAAGGGGCCTCCGTCCTCCGGCCAGCAGGTGAGGACGGGGAGGCGCTCCAGGCGCACCTCGCGCTCCACGACGTCCGTGACCGGCCCTCCGCGGCGGCGCCGCGTTCCCACTCGCCACGCAGTCGCGAGCACGTCCCGCGCGCCCCAGAGCTTGCCCGGGGTGGGCGGGAGCAGGGTCTGCGCCAGCTCGGCCAGGCGGCGGACGAGCAGGTGGGGCCGCCGGCCGAAGGCCAGCTCCGCGCGTGCGCGCGTGCCGAAGAGGTTGGTGACGAGCGGGAAGTCGGCGCCGCGGACGTTCGCGAAGAGGAG
>DASTLK010000300.1:0-9710 GCA_035715025.1 Vicinamibacteria bacterium | reverse complement strand
TGTCGAGACGTCCCAGCGCGAGCAGGGCGCGGTCATGCCGCTCTTGGAGATCCGGCGTCTCGTCCAACCCAGGGCGCGGCGGAAGCGGGTGCGGGATGAAGGCGCGCACCGTCTCGCCTCCGACGCGGGAAGTGACCACGTATCGGCCGCTCGGGCCTCGCTTCATGTCTGTACCTCGAAGTGCGCCACTTGATTAAGGTGAAGTCTTAATAAAGCCAAAACAGTTTAGCTTAATTAGCCAAGCGGGCCAAGAGATGCGACCAACCCCCGGGCCGGGGCATCGCGATTTCTGCGGCCTATACTCGGCCTCATGACCTTCCGCATCTTCTCCACCACCGACATCGGCCAGGAAGCGCTGCAGCGCCTGCGCGACAAGGGCTGGGACCTCGAGGTCTACGATCACGTCGAGCCACCGCCGCGCCCCCTCATCCTGGAGAAGGTGAAGGGCGGCATCGACGCCCTGATCACCACCCTGCGCGACAAGATCGACGAGGAAGTGTTCGCGGCGGGGAAGCCGGCCGGCCTGAAGGTGGTGGCCCAGGACGCCGTCGGTTTCGACAACATCGACCGCGCCTCCGCCAACAAGCACAAGATCCCGTTCAGCAACACCGCGGACGTCCTCACCGACGCCACCGCGGAGTTCGCCTTCGTCATCATGGGCACCGTCGCGCGCATGACGTGGCCCTCCGAGCAGATGGTGCGCGAGCAGACCTGGTCCACCTGGCATCCGTACCATCCCTGGCTGGGCGACGAGGTGACGGGCAAGACCGTCCTGGTCGTGGGCACCGGCCGCATCGGGAAGAGCTTCATCAAGAAGGCGGTCGGGTTCGACATGGACGTGCTGTGCTACGACCCCGCCTTCCAGGACGCGAAGTTCGTCGAGTCCGTCCGGCGCGTGATGCAGGTGCGCCACGAGGAAGGCCTGTCCACGCGACGACAGACCATCGCCTACGTGCCGTTCGAGGAGGGGCTGGGGAAGGCCGATTTCGTCACTCTTCACGTGAACCTGACGCGGCCGGGCGAAGCCGCGGAGCCGACCTACCACCTGATGGACGAGCGCCGGCTCCGCCTCATGAAGCGGACGGCCTATCTGGTGAACACCTCGCGCGGTCCGGTGGTGGACGAGAAGGCCCTCGCCCGCGCCCTCACGGAAGGATGGATCGGCGGCGCCGCCCTCGACGTCTTCGAGACGGAGCCGCTCCCCGCGGACAGCCCGCTGCGCGACGAGGCCCTGAAGCTGAAGCTGCGCGTGTTCCATCACTTCGCCTCCGCCGGCCGCGCGACGCGGCTCTCACCCGATCCGAACGTCGGCATGGCCGGGCGGGCCGTGCAGGCGGTGATCGACGTCCTCGAGCGGCGCTACGAAGGCGATCCGAAGAAGATGCCGTACGTCGTGAACAAGGAAGGCTTCTGAGGCGCAGCGGCGTTTCCGTCTCCGCGCTCGTGCTCCTGCTCGCTGGCGCCGGGCCCGCACCTGCCCAGGTCCCGGCCGCGACGGAACAGGCGCGACTCTGCACGAGGACGACCGGGGAGACGGCGGTGGCCGCTTGCCGCCGCGCCCTGGAGCTGGGGCTGCCCCCGGCCCGCCAGCCGGCGATCGAGGCCACGCTGGCCTCGCGCCTGTCCACGCTCGAACGATGGGACGAGGTGATCGAGGTGTACCGCGGCGCGGTGTCCCGGCGACCCGCCGACGGCCAGGCACGGATCCGCCTCGGGGCCGCCCTCCTGCACATGCAGGACCGCGCCCGGGAAGCGGAGCCGGAGCTGCGCGAGGCGACGCGGCTGCGGCCGGAGGACGCGGAGGCGCAGGTGCTGCTCGGCAACGTGCTCGCGCTGCTCGGGCGCGCGCCGGAGGCGGTGGCCGCGTTCGAGCAGGCGCTGCGGCTGGACGCGACGGCGCTCGATCAACGTCCCGCGGCCAAGGCCGCCTACGAAGCGGCCCGCCGGGGCGAGCAGTGGCCGAAGCGCCCGCCTTCATCCTGACGAGTCGGGTGGGGACGCCGTCGGGCGATCGGACCGATCAGAGTCGCTCCGGCGCCCGCGTGTGTCCGGCGGCCACCAGAGCGCTCTCGATCGCCTCCACCGCGTCCGTCCACCAGTCGCCGAGGGCTCTCCATTCCCTGGGCAGCTCCAGGAACCAGTGGAATGTCGAACCCGACCAGAAGGACCCGTACTCGACGCCGCGCGTGGTGCCGGGCCCGGGGCCGCCGGGCTCCGGAACGAACGCCGGCAGGCGGAGCGCGTGGAGCCGAGCGAGCCGTACGCCGAAATCCGCGGCGAGGTCGACCTGGGCGAGCGAAAGGGCGGGATCGGTGGCGTTCCGCTCGGGCCTCGGGTCCCAGAAGAGCCGACGGGCGACATAGGCGTCGCCGCGCTGGCCGATCACCCACGCCGTGTAGGTGCCCAGAGGCCCCGTCTGGCTGCTCATGGGGTCGTCCTGCTCCGTCCCGACGTATCGGAACATCCGGAGAACGACGTGCAGCCCCTTCCACGAGGGAGGGCCGGGGAACGCCTCCGGGCGCCGCAGCGCGTGCATCGCGCGACCGGCGAGCGAGCCCGGTGGATAGAAGTCGTCTTCGATCAGGGCTCGAGCCTCCTATCCCGTGTTCTGCAGCCCGGCCGCGATCCCGTTCACGCAGAGCGCGACCAGGTCCGCCACCGCATTGCGCTGGGGATCGTCGTCGCCCAGGGCGCGCAGGCGCCGGAGCGTCATCACCTGCACGAAGCTCATGGGATCGACGTAGGGGTTGCGCAGGCGGATCGAGCGGCGCAGGATCGGCGTGTCCTCCAGGACCTCGTTCGTGCCCGTCACGGCGAGGATGCCGCGCTCGGCGCGGTCCCACTCCCCCAGCACGGTCGTGAGGACGCGCTCGCGGAGGTCGTCCGGACCGGTCAGGCCCGCGTAGAGACGGGCCACCGCGCGGTCGGAGCGTCCCAGCCCCATCTGGGCGTTGTCGATGAGGGACCGGAAGAACGGCCACTCGCGGTGCATGGCCTTCAGGAGGGCGCCGGCGGCGGGATCGCGGAGAACGTCGGCGAGCGCGGCCCCCAGGCCGAACCACCCGGGAAGGCCGTGTCGGCTCTGCGTCCAGCTGAAGACCCAGGGGATGGCGCGCAGGTCCTCGATGCGCTCGCCGTCCCGGCGCCTGGCCGGCCGCGAGCCGATGCGGAGGTCGGCCACCTGGTCGATGGGCGTGGCCTGGCGGAAGTAGGACAGGAAGCCGGGCTCCTCGTAGACGAGCGCGCGATAGGCGCGCAGGCCCGCCTCCGAGAGCGAGTCCATCATCGCCACCCATGGCGCGGCGGGCACGGGAGGGGCGGTGTCGCGCAGCCCGGCGCGCAGGACGGCGTTGAGGGTCTGCTCGAGGTGGCGATGCGCGATCCCGGTGTGTCCATAGCGCGCGAACGCCACCTCGCCCTGCTCGGTGATCCGTATTCCGGCCTCCACGCTGCCCCGGGGCTGGCCCAGGATCGCGCGATTGGTCGGACCGCCGCCCCGCCCCACCGCGCCCCCGCGCCCATGGAAGAGCAGCAGGCGGACGCCTTCCGCGCGGCAGACGTCGGCCAGCTCGCGCTGCGCGCGATAGAGCTCCCAGTTCGAGGTGACGAACCCGCCGTCCTTGTTGCTGTCGGAGTAGCCGAGCATCACCTGTTGCAGGCCTCCCCAGGCCTTCAGGTGGCGGCGGTAGACCGGCACCGAGAAGAGCTCGGTGAGGATGGCGCCGCAGCCGCGCAGGTCTTCGATCGTCTCGAAGAGAGGGACCACCTGCAGGCCGCTCACCGGCGGGTCGGGCTCCGGAGCGAAGATGCCTGCCTCCTTGGCGAAGAAGAGCGGGGTCAGGATGTCGCTGACCCCCGCCGTCATGGAGACGATGTAGACGTTGCAGGCGTCGTGGCCCAGCTCCTCCTGCATCCGGCGCGTCGTCTGGAAGAGGGCCAGCACCTCGGCCGTGCTCTCCGACCAGGCGCGGTGGGGATGGGCGAGCGGGCGCGGGTTCTTGAGCTCGCGCACGAGGACCGCCGTGCGCTCCGGCTCCGAGAGCGACAGGTAGTCGTGCTCGACGCCCGCCGCCCGCAGCAGCTCGGCCAGGGCCTCTGCGTTGACGCGACTGTGCTGGCGCAGGTCGAGGCGGGCGAGCTGGAAGCCGAAGGCCTCCGCGCGCCGTTCACTGTCGCGCAGCAGGCCGCGGGCGAGACGGTGGGCGCCCTGCGCGCGCAGGCTGTCCGCCATGAGACGCAGGTCGTCGCGCAGCTCGCTGGCCCGGCGGTACGCGGCGCGCACGTCGTTGGGGCGCGGCGGCTCCGTCGTGCGCGACCACAGGCGCTGGGTGCGCGTGACCGCGTGCTCCTCGGCGGACCCGATGGCCCCCCGGGCCAGCACTTCCGCGCGCCGGCCGGCGTTGAGCCGCCGTGCCGCCTGCACCCGCGCGCGCATGAAGGACACCTTGCGCCGGTAGGGCTCGGAGGCGAACTGCGCGCCCGCGGAGGCCGCGATGTCGGGCAGGTCGGCCGCGTCGCGGCGCAGGCTGTCGCGGAGGCCGAGGGTGAGGACGGCCTCGTCCTCGGCCACGCTGAGGTGGCGCTGGAGGCGCTCCAGGTCGCCCTCGTAGAGGCCGAGGGCGGTCTCGCGATGCACGAGGAGCGTGTACTCGGTGACGGCCGCGGTCACGTGCGGGTTGCCGTCACGGTCGCCCCCCATCCAGGAGCCGAAGCGGAGCAGCGCGGGCACGTCGAAGGGCTGCCCCGGGTAGGAGCGCTCGAGCGCGCGCTCGAGGTCGGCGTAGATGCGCGGGACCACCTCCCAGAGGGAGTGCTCGAAATAATAGAGGCCGTTGTTGACCTCGTCGAACACCGCGGGCGCGCGGCGGTGGACCTCCTCGCTCAGCCAGAGGGCCGTGATCTCCTCCCGGATGCGGTCCTGCATCTCCGTCCGTTGGCTGGGGGCCAGGCGCGCGTCCTCGAGGGTCTCGGTGAACCGGGCCAGCCGGCGCAGCTTGTCCAGGACGGTGCGCCGCCGCGCCTCCGTCGGATGCGCGGTGAACACGGGCTCCACGAGCAGGCCGCGCAGCCGGTTGCGCAGGACCTCCGCCGGCACCTTCGCCTCCGCGGCCAGGGCCACCGCCTCCGCGATCGACTCCTTGTAGGCCCCGACGGTGGCTTCCACCTGCCGCTCGCGCTGGCGCAGGACGCGCAGCCGGTGGTGCTCCTCGGCCATGTTCACGAGATGGAAGTAGGCGGTGAACGCGCGGACGACGAGACGGGCCTCGTCGAGGCTCAGCCCCTCCGTACGTTGGAGGAGGGCCTGGCCTTCCGGCCCGAAGTCGCGAGGCCATCCGCCCTGCGCGCGTAGCGCCTTGGTCTTGGCCCGATACTCCTCCACGAGGGCGAAGCCGGACTCTCCCTCCTGCTCGCGCAGGACCTCGCCGAGCATGCGTCCGAGCGCGTCCACGTCGCGGCCGAGAGAGTCCTCTTCGTGATCGCGCGGGCGGGAGGACGGGTCCACGACGTCGATTGTATGCCGCCTTCTATTGACGCCCTGGGGCGGTGCATCTACGCTGACCTCGCTTGGCTCCCCGCGCTCCTGGCGGCCACCACCGTGGGCAAGTGGCTGCGGCGACACGCCCCGCTCCCGCCCGGCGCACCTCGTCCGGTGCGTCGCGTTCCGCTCCCGCCGGCCGGGGCGAGCCGTCCTGGGCCTCCTACGACGACGAGCGCCTGCTCGACGTCCGCATGTGCGACCTGGGGGTGACCCTCGAGGACGGCCCGCTCGAGCCGGGCCTGGATCAGTTGCGGGCGGAGCTGGCCGGACGCGGCCTGGAGTTCCGGCCGCACTTCTGGCTGTCCGAGGAATGGTTCTGCCCGGACGGCGTCCCCGGCATCGCCATCCCCTTCTACCTCGCCCATCCGCGCCTGGCGCGCCTGGAAGAGAAGCAGACCCTCGAGGTCGAGGGGGGCACGCCCGAGTGGTTCCTCAAGATCCTGCGCCACGAGGCGGGCCACGCCATCGAGAACGCGTTCCACCTGCGCCAGCGCCGGCGGCGCCAGTCCCTCTTCGGCCACAGCTCGGAGCCCTACCCGAAGTTCTACCTGCCCCGGCCCTACAGCCGCAGCTTCGTCGTCCACCTCGACGGGTACTACGCGCAGAGCCACTCGGACGAGGACTTCGCGGAGACCTTCGCCGTCTGGCTCACGCCCGGATACCCCTGGCCGGAGCGCTACGCAGGCTGGCCGGCTTTGCGCAAGCTCGAGTATGTGGACGCGCTCATGCGGGAGCTGGCCGGAGTCACGCCCCCCGTGCAGACGCGGCGGACGGTGGACCCCCTCTCGCGAATCCGCAAGACCCTGCGCGCGCACTACCGCGAGAAGCGGCGGCTCTATGGGCTCGACCGCCGGAAGGCCTACGACGAGGACCTGCTGCGCCTCTTCACCGCGCCCCCCGGCGATCGCGATCGGCCGAGCGCGGCCGCGTTCCTCTCGCGCAATCGCCCCGAGCTGCGCCGCCGCGTCGCGCGCGCGACGGGGGAATACCAGTACACGATCGATCGCCTGCTCCGGAGCATCATCGTCCGCTGCCGCCAGCTCGGCCTCCGCCTCTCCCGCTCGGAGGAGGAGACGCGCCTCGACTTCGCGCTCAAGCTCACCTTCTACACGATGGAGCTCCTGGCCACGGGCCGCCACCGGGTGCCGCTGTGAGTCGGAAGAAGAAGCCGCCGGCCAAGAAGCTGCGCGTGCTCGCGCTGGTCCATCCCGACCTCGTGCCGCCCGCCACCGCGGATCCCGAGGAGCTTCCGGGCAAGCCCTGGAAGACGGAATACGACGTGGTGCGCACGCTGGAGGCGCTGGGCCACGAGGTGCAGATCCTCGGGGTGGGGGACGAGCTGGGAGGAATCCGGAACGCGCTCTTCGATTTCAAGCCCCACATCACCTTCAACCTGCTCGAGGGCTTCGACGACATCGTGACCTTCGACCACAACGTCGTGGCCTACCTCGAGCTGCTCAAGATGCCGTACACGGGGTGCAACTCGCGCGGCCTGCTCCTCTCGCGCGACAAGTCGCTGGCCAAGCAGCTCCTCAGCTACCACCGCGTGCCCGGCCCCGACTTCGCGATCTTCCCACGCGGGCGCAAGGTCCGGCATCCCAAGCGCCTGGCCTTCCCCCTGATCGTGAAGTCCCTGACCATGGACGCCTCCATCGGCATCTCCCAGGCCTCCGTCGTGGAGGACGAGGAGCACCTCGTGGAGCGCGTTCGCTTCATCCACGAGAGCGTGGGCACGGACGCCCTGGTGGAGCGCTACATCGAGGGGCGCGAGCTCTACATCGGGGTGATCGGCAACCAGCAGCTGGCCACGCTGCCCGTGTGGGAGCTGCTCTTCAACAACATGCCCGAGGAGTCGCGGAAGATCGCGACGGAACGGCTCAAGTTCAGCCTGACCTATCAGAAGAAGCGCGGGATCGTGAGCGAGGAGGCCGAGGACCTTCCGGAGGGAGCGGCCGAGCGCATCCGCGACATCGCCAAGCGCGTCTACCGCACGCTCAAGCTCTCCGGGTTCGCGCGCATCGACCTTCGCCTCAGCGAAGGGGGCCGCGTGTGGGTGATCGAG
Source organism: Vicinamibacteria bacterium (assembly GCA_035715025.1). GTDB lineage: Bacteria > Acidobacteriota > Vicinamibacteria > Fen-336 > Fen-336 > AA29. The sequence goes on along the minus strand of DASTLK010000300.1, from coordinate 2,109 downwards.
GCCAACCCCAACCCGCAGCTCAGCCGCGACGAGGACTTCGCCCAGTCCGCGCGCAAGGCGGGCCTCGACTACGGCGACCTCATCCAGCGCATCGTCAACCTCGGGATCCGCTGGCAGCCGGCGCAGCTGGGCTAGCGCCCGATGGCAGCTCCGTCGGGGGCGCGGCGGTCGAAGCCGCCTTCGAGGACGTCGGCGGCCGCGTCATAGAGGACGCCGTGCGCCACGCCCTGGGTGGCGTAGTCCCCCTCGCCTTCCTTCACCTCGTGCCCCCGTGCCCTCAACAGTGCGATGGTGTCCGGGGAGAGGCCGTAGCGCTCGGCCTGGATTCGGTCGGGCAACCACTGATGATGGAAGCGCGGGGCGTCGATGGCCTCCTGCACGTTCATGCCGAAGTCCACCGCCGCGACGATCACCTCGAGCACGGTGTTGATGATCGTGCGGCCGCCCAGACAGCCGATGGCGAGGAAGACCTTTCCGTCCTTGCTCAGGATCGTCGGGGTCATGCTCGAGAGCATGCGCTTGCCGGGGGCGGCGAGGTTGGGCTCGGTGCCGATGAGACCCTCGGTCGTGGTGAGGCCCGGCCCCGCGTTGAAGTCGCCCATCTCGTTGTTGAGGAGGAAGCCCGCCCCCGGCACCACGATCTTCGAGCCGTAGCCGTCCTCCAGCGTGTAGGTCAGCGACACCGCGTTGCGCTCGGCGTCGATCACGGAGAGGTGCGTGGTCTCGTGACTCTCCGCCGGCCACTCGAAGGTGGACGGTGACGAGGTCGAGGCCTTCCTCTCGTCGATCGTGCTCCGCAGCGTGCGCGCGTAATCCTTCGAGACGAGGCGGGCGATGGGCATGCCCGGATTGGCCTCCGGATCGCCGAGATAGCGCGCGCGATCGGCGTAGGCGCGCCGCATGGCCTCCGTCATGAGGTGCACGGTGTCCGCGGAGCCGAAGCCCTTGGCCTTGAGGTCGTAGCCTTCGAGGACGTTCAGCATCTCCAGCAGCGCGGTGCCGCCCGAGCTGATGGGGGGCATGACCAGGAGGTCGTAGCCGCGGTAGGTGCCGTGCAGCGGCACGCGCTTCACCGGCCGATAGGCCTTGAGGTCCGCGCGGGTGATGAGACCGCCATGGGCCTTCATCTCCGCTTCGATCAATTCGGCCGTCTTGCCTTCGTAGAAGCCGGCCGGCCCGCGGTCCGCGATGCGCTCGAGGGCGTTCGCGAGGTCCGTCTGCTGCAGGAGGTCGCCTGCCTCGTAGGGGATGCCTTTGCGCGTGAACTGCGCGATGGACGCGGGGTACGGCTTCATCTCGGGCAGGACGTGCCGCAGGGAACGGGCGAGTCCCGGCGTCACCACGATGCCCTCGCGTGCCATCGCGATCGCGGGAGCGAGCAAGCGCCGCCAGGGGAGCTTGCCGTGGTCCCGCCAGGCCATATGCAGACCGGCCACCGTACCCGGCACGCCGACGGAGAGGTGGCTCTCGTGGTGCTTCTTCTTGTCGTACTTGCCCGCGGTGAGGAACATGGTGGGTGAACTGCCCGCGGGAGCGGTCTCGCGGAAGTCGTAGGCCACGGGATCGCCGCTGGCCGGCCGATAAAGGAGAAAGCCGCCGCCCCCGATGTTGCCGGCGGTCGGATGGGTGACCGCGAGCGTGAAGGCCGTGGCCACCGCGGCATCGACGGCGTTGCCGCCCGCCCACAGGACCTCGATTCCCGCCTGCGAGGCCATGAAGTTCCCCGAGGCGACCATCCCCTGCTTGGCGCGGACGGGCTGGGCGCCGGTGGCGAGCACCGCCGCGGGAGCGGAAACGGCCAGCAGGACGAGCACGAGAGCGCGGCGCTTGAGCATGCCGAGTAGCCTCCGAAGCCGGAGGCTATCACTGCCGCGGGGCCTCCAACCACGGTGGTAGGCTGAGGGCCATGCTCGCCCTCGCGACTCTCGTGCTCTCCGCTGCCGTGTCCGTTCCGACTCCGGCCCCGCCGCCCCCGGCGCCGCTGCGCACGCTGCGCGTCGATTACGTGCACAGCGGAAAGGCGGGCGACGAGCGATTCGCCCTCGACGGCGTGGCTCTCGAAGGCCCCTGGCCCGGCCGCCCGGACCGGCTTCTCGACGACAGCGGGCT
>DASTLK010000299.1:0-4025 GCA_035715025.1 Vicinamibacteria bacterium | reverse complement strand
TCCGCGCATGGACGTCTTCGCCGTCGGCGTCGTGCTGCGTGAGATGGTGACGGGCCGCGACCCCGGCGGCGCCGGAGCGCCCCTGCCGCCCGCGCTCGATCGCATCGTCGCCCGCGCCACCGCCGCCAACCCGGCCGACCGATATGCCGGCGCCGACGAGATGGCCCGCGAGCTCGACCTCTTCGGCGCGGGCGGCGCTACCGGGGCCGTGGACGACCTCCTGCCCGAGCAACGCGGCTGGCTGCGCGCGGTCGCCCTCGTGCAGACCTTCGCCACCGCGGTCGCGCTCTGGGCCTTCCTGCTCTCGGTCACGCCGAAGGTGATCTCGCCGGGCGAGGTGCAGCCGCTGATCATGCTGCGCACCGAGCGGCTCGCCGACGGGCGCGTCCTCTCTCGCGCGCGCTTCGAGACCTGGCCCACCCTGGCCGCCCTCGGCGCGATCGCCGTCGCCCTGGGCGCACACGGCGCCCTGCGCCGCCACTGGCGCGACGCCCGCCTCGAGCGCCCGCGACCGGACGAGCCCGTACGCGAATCGCGCATGGTCCTTCGCCTCGGGATCACCTCCGTGAGCGTCTACGGCCTGCGTCTGCTCCTGGAGGACCGCGGGTTCGCCTGGGCCTTCGCCTACGTTCCCATCCTGGGCGGCGTGATCGAGATCGCGACCCTCTTCTTCTTCTGGATGGCCGTCCTGCAGGCCTGGCGCGCGTCGCGTCCGCTGCGCCGCGAATGGCGGCTCTGGACGGGCGCCTTGCTGGCCCTCGTGCCCCCGGTGGCCGACCTCGCGGCCTACGTGCTCACGGCTGGCTGATCCCCGCAACTCTGTCGTCTCCGTCCTGTACGGATGGGCAGGAGGTTCGGCATGAACGCGCTCGGGCCCATCGAGATCCTGTTCCTGCTCGCTCCGCTGGCCGTCGTGCCTCTGGCCATGCGACTCACCGCGGCGCCGGAGGGCGCGACGTCCGCGTTGTCTCTCGCGCGCCGTCTCCAGCCCTGGGCCGCGCTCGCGGTCGTGGCGTCGTTCCTCGTTCGGCGTGGCCCGTCCGCCGCCGTCCTGGCCGGCGTGTGGCTCGTCCTCACCCTTCTGGTCGCGTATCACGGGTGGCAGCGCCTGGGCCGGACCATGGCCGCAGTCGCGACGAGCGCCGGGTGCCTGATGCTTCCGATCGGCGGCGGATGGCTCGTCCTCTCACGGCTCGGCATGGGCGCCTTCGGATTCGAGGAGCCGCTCATCCTGCTCACCGCCGTCCACTTCCACTATGCGGCCTACGCGACGCTCGTCCTCGTGGGACGCGCGGGCCGCGTCCTCGGCGAGAGCCGGGCCTATCGGCTGGTCGCCGGCGGAGCCATGGCCGGACCGCCCCTCCTCGCCGCCGGCATCACCTTCTCGCCGCGCCTCGAGATCGTGGCCGCCGGCATCATCGTGCTCGCCGTCTCTAGCCTCGGCGCGCTGACCCTCGTCCGCATCGTGCCGCGCCTCCCGGTCGCGGCGCGCGTGCTTCTCGCCTTGTCCTCGGCGTCCGCTTTCGCGGGGATGGCGTGTGCGCTGGCTTACGCCATCGGCGAGTTCACAGGGATCGGGATCATCTCCCTGGGGCAGATGGCCCGCATCCACGGTCCCCTCAACGCCTTGGGCTTCGTCCTGGTCGGGCTGATCGGCTGGACGCTGGCGCCGCGCAACCTCCGGCCGCCGTCCCTGTAGGAAGGGGCAGGAGGGAAGAAATGGAACCCAATATCTACCCCGTCTGGACCTACCTGGTCTACGTGTCCCTGAGCGTCACCCTGACCATGTGGGTGGCGCGCACGCTGCACAAGAACGGCCGGATCTTCCTCGTCGACGCCTTCCACGGCAACGAGGCGCTGGCCGACTCCGTCAACCACCTGCTCGTGGTTGGGTTCTACCTGATCAACATCGGATACGTGACGCTCGCCCTCAAGACCGCGCAGAAGCCGTTCGACATCGAGACCGCGATCGAGCTGCTCAGCACCAAGATCGGCCTCGTGCTGCTCGTCCTGGGCGGGATGCACTTCATGAACATGATCGTGTTCTCGCGCCTGCGCCGTCGCGCCATGCGCGAGGTCGCGCCTCCGCCCGTCCCGCCGCAGGCCCGGATCCCGGTGAGGGCGTGAGGCGGCCGTGCGCTCCCTCACCGTGCTCTACGACGCGCGCTGCGGCCTCTGCTCGACCGCGCGGCGATGGCTCGAGGGGCAGTCGCAGATCGTGCCCCTCGAGCTGCTGGCCGCGGACTCGGAGGAAGCCCGGCGGCGTTACCCCACGCTGGCCGAGGCCGAGCCCGAGGAGCTGGTGGCGGTGAGCGACGAGGGCGACGTCTACCGCGGCCCGCAGGCGTGGATCGTGTGCCTGTGGGCCCTGGAGGACTACCGCGAGTGGTCGTTCCGCTTCGCGCGGCCGGCGCTGCTCCCGCGGGTCAGGGACCTCGTCGAGTGGCTCTCCACGCGACGCCACCGCCTCTCGCGGGCCCTGCGCATGAGGTCGGACGCCGAGATCGCGGCCGCCCTCACCTCGGCCGCGAGGTGCGAGAGTGGCCGCTGCGGGCCGCGCGAGGGGAGGACGCGATGAAGGTCGCCATCGCCGGCGGCACCGGCTTCGTGGGCCGGCATGTCGTGGAAGCGCTCCGCGCGCGGGGCCATGTCGTGCTGGCGCTCGCGCGCGGACGCCGGGGCGTCCCGCTGGGCGCGGAGCTTCTCCCCTGCGACCTCGCGCGCGACCCGGTTCCCACGGGCGCGCTCCGCGGCTGCGACGCTCTCGTCAACCTGGCCGGCATCAAGCGCGAGGACGGCTCCCAGACCTTCGAGGCCGTCCACGTCGAGGCCACGCGCCGCCTGCTGGCCGCCTGCGGCGAGGCGGGCCTCCGGCGCTTCGTGCACGTGAGCGGGGTGTGCAGCCGGCCCGACCCGCGCCTCCCCTACCACGACACCAAGTGGCGCGCCGAGGAAGCGGTGCGCGCGAGCGGCCTCGACTTCACGGTCCTGAGGCCCGCCGTCATCTTCGGCCCCGGCGACGACATGGTCACGCATCTCGTGCGCATGATCCGCTTCGCGGCGGTGTTCCCCGTGGTCGGCCGCGGCGATTCGATCCTTCAGCCCGTGGACGTGCGCGACGTCGCGGAGGCGGTGGCGGCCGCGCTCGATCGGCCGCGGACGATCGGCGGTACCTACGACGTCGTGGGCCCCGAGCGTCTCACCCTGCATCAGTTGGTTCGGACCGTGGCCGAGGGTGTGGGTCTTCCCCTGCACATCGTTCCCACCCCGATCCCGATCCAACGCGTCGCCGTGAGGGTGATGGATGCCGTCAGCTCCGCCCCGCTCTCCACTCCCGCTCAGCTCCAGATGCTCGTCGACGGCCTCCATGGAGACACCAAGCCGGCACGCCGAGACCTCGGTCTCGAGCCGCGGCCCTTCACGGCCGAGTCCGTGCGCGCGCTCGAAGGAGCGATCGGGCCGCTGTTCGGCCTGAGCCTGCGCCTGGTGGACCGTCGCTCTCACGGTGAATGGGTGTCTGCTCATCGCCCGGCCCTCGCTCCTGCCGTTGTGCTGGCCGGGCTCGCGATCGTCGTCCAGGCGGCTCTGGGCATGGTGGTCGCGAACGTCTGGTACCGCATGGCCTCGGGTGGACTGCTCCTGTCCGCGGCCGCGCTCGCCTTCGTGCACGTGGACTGGCGCGCGCTCTTCCGGCCAACGTGGCGGCATGTCGCGCACGGCGTCGCGGCCGCGGCCTTCCTTTATGCCGCGGGCGCCCTGGTGGCCCGAATGGTCGCGACGTCGCCGGCGCTCGCCGCCCAGATGAGCGAGCTCTACGGGTGGAAGCGCGCGGTGCCGGGCGCGTTCGCGGTGCCCCTCCTCCTGCTGATCGTACTGGGCGAAGAGATCGTCTGGCGCAACGCGGTGACGCTGCCGCTGGCGGCACGGCTGGGACCCTGGCCGGGGGCGCTGGCCGCGGCCGCCCTCTTCGCGCTCGCGCACCTGCCGATGGGTGTGCCCCTGCTCCTCCTGGCCGCGCTGGGCGC
>DASTLK010000298.1:0-7893 GCA_035715025.1 Vicinamibacteria bacterium | reverse complement strand
GGCCTGGAGCAGGCCTGCGTGAAGTCACGCTATCGCTAGCGCGCTCGGCGGCCCGCACTCGATCTCGACCCGCGCCCCCGTCACCGGGTGATCGAGGGAGAGCCGATGCGCATGCAGGCGATACCCGGGATCTCCCGGCAGAGCGGGCTCGGGCCTGAGACCGCCGCCGGCCGCGTACAGCGGATCGCCGACCAGCGGATGGCCGGCCGCGGCCAGGTGGATGCGGATCTGATGCGGCCGCCCCGTCGGGATCGTGGCCTCCACCAGGGCCTCCCCCTCGCCCGCCGCCAGCACGCGTACGTGCGTGAGCGACCGCTTGCCCTCCGTCACCGCGGCGTACACGCGGCCGAGCCGCGGATGATCGACGAGGCCGATCGGCGTGTCGATGTCGAAGGCTTCGCGTGACGGCACGCCCGTCACCCGCGCGCGATAGCGCTTGACCACCGCGCCCGACCGCCAGGCCTTCGCGATCCCGCGCCGCGCCTCGTCCGTGCGCGCGAAGAGGACGATGCCCGACGTGCCGCGGCCGAGGCGGTGCATCGCGACCGCCTCCGGAAAGCGCCGCTGCACGACGTGCAGCAGCGTGTGGGTCAGGAACCCGCCCGCGGGCATGGTGGGCAGGCCGCGCGGCTTGGCCACCGCCAGCAGATGCTCGTCGCGGAAGAGTACGGCGAAGGCCAGCGGCACCGCCGGCTCTTCCCACGGCGGGCGCCGCCAGACCACGACCTGTCCCGCGCGCAGGGGCGCGCCGGCCACCGCGGCCTCGCCGTCGACGAGGACCTCGCCCGCGGCGATCCGGGCCGTCCAGACCTCCGCGCTCGAATGGCGATGGCGGAGCGCGAGGTGGGCGGCCACGGTCTGCCCGGCCGCATCGGCGCCGACCTGCTCGCCGTAGTCGTACCCGTCGTTCATCGCGGTAGCATGTCACCATGAGCATGAGAAGGCTGCTCGTGCCGGCCCTGGCTCTCCTCGCCGCCTGCGGGGCCTCGCGCCTCGAGCCGGGCACCGTCGCCGTGGGGACGTGGGGCGGGGAGGAGGCCGGCCTCCTCGTGCGCGCGGACGGCGCGCATGTCCACATCGGCTGTACCTACGGTGACGTCGCCGGCCCGATTCCCTTCGACGCCGACGGCCGCTTCGACGTGGCCGCGCAGTGGAACGTGAGCGCCTTCCCGATCGATCGCGGCATCTTCCACGAGGCGCGCATGTCGGGGCGCCTCGGCGGACGCAGCCTGACCTTCACCGCGAAGCTCAGCGACACCGGCCAGTCCCTCGGTCCCGTCACCGTCACCTTGGGCCGGGAACCGAGGATGGCGAACTGCCCCATCTGCCGGAGTCCGAAACCCCGTGGGTAGCACGGCCGATCCCGTCGATGGCGTCGATGCGGTCGAGAGGCGGCTCGACGGCCGAAGCGCGCGAGGCCTTCCCCTCGGTCCGGGGTGCACGATGCTCCTGGGCGGCGTCTTGTTGGCCGCCGGAGCCATGTTCGCCACGGGCCTCGGTCTCGCCTTCGTGTTCGCCGCGTTCGTGGGAAGCGAGATCCCGCGGGTGACGCGCGTGATGGCCCCCGGTCCGATCCTCACGGTCATCGGCGTCGGCGTGGGCCTGTTGTGGACCGGGCTTGGGCGTCGGCGCCGCGAGGAGCGAGGCAAGGAGTGGGCGGCGCTCCATCCGGACACGCCCTGGCTCGCCGATTGGCCCTGGAATCCCGCGGGGACTTACGCGGAGCCGGCCTGGGGCGGAGGTCGGGGTCTCATCATCATGGCCCTCGTCGTCCTCGTCATGACTCCGTTCAACGTCATCTGGCTCTACGTGCTCGATCCCCGCGAGGACCCCCGAAACCGGGCGCTCGGCCTCATGGTCTTGATCCCGGATTTCTTCCTCTATCTGGTGCTCCGGGGCCTCTTCTCCATCGCACGGGACCGCATTCGCTTCGGGCGGCCCCATCTCCGCTTCGACGAGTTCCCGTTCCTCCTCGGCCAGTCGCTGCGCGCGCACGTGACGGCGAAGGTCTTCGCGGGCCAGGAGGGCGTGGTGGCGACGCTGCGCTGCATCGACGAGAGGTTGATGAAGGGCTCCGGCAGCCGCTCGGGGAGGCGCTCGGTCCAGCCCTTCCAGCTCTACGAAGCGCGACAGACCTTGCCCGGCCGATTCGGCGGAGAGGACGTCCCCGTCGCCTTCGCGCTGCCCGAGACCAGGGCCACCGGACTGCGGGAGCAACCGCCGTGCTACTGGGAGCTCGAGCTCCGCGGCCACCAGGGACGGACGATCTCCTTCACCGTGCCCGTCTATGCGCGGCCGGGGCTCGAGCTCTAACGAACTCGGCGCTCAGACCTGGGCCAGGCCTCCGTCCACCGCGATCTCGCTGCCGGTGATGAAGGATGCGTCCGCCGAGGCCAGGAAGACCGCCGCGCCCGCGACCTCGTCCGCGGCTCCGATCCTTCCCAGCGGGATGCGGGTGGCCGCATCCTTCAGGAAATCGTCGGCCGCGTTCTTGGAGAGGCCCAGCTTGCCGAAGATCGGCGTCTCGATAGGGCCCGGGCTGATGGCGTTGACGCGGATCTTCCGGCCCGCCAGCTCCGTGGCCGCGCCCCGGACCACCGCGCGCAGGGCGGCCTTGGTGGCGGCGTAGGCGGCGGCGCCGGGAAGGCCCTTCTGGTTCACGACCGAGGTGTTCACGATCACGTTCGCGCCCTCCGCGAGCAGGGGCAGCGCGTGCTTCAGCGCGAGCCACGGGCCCCGGACGTTCAGGGTCCACATGGCGTCGAAGTCCTTCACCGACGCCTCGGCCAGAGGGGCGAACTTCGCGATGCCCGCGTTCAGGAAGAGCACGTCCAGCCGGCGGTGCGTCTTGGCCAGGCCCTCGAAGAGCTGCGCGATCTGCCTTTCGTCTCCCGCATCCGATTCGATGACCTCGGCGCGATCACCGAGCTCCTTGCGCGCCGCCTCCAGGGTTTCGCGGTTGCGCCCGGTCACGATCACGCGCGCGCCTTCCGCCGCGAACCGCTTGGCGGTGGCGAGGCCGATGCCGGTGGTGCCACCGGTGATGAGGGCGACCTTGTTCTCGAGCTTTCTCGTCATGTGTCCTCCGCCGGCGACGGTGCGTCGCCTTTCGTGCTAGTGTGTACGTGACTTACTTACCATTAGATCCGTGAAACGTCGTGAACTTCGGCAAGGGCGGGATCAGCCGCGGCGGAGGGCCCGGGCGGCCAGATCGGCGACGGTGGTATCGGCCAGACGGCGCAAGGTGGCCGTCTCGACGTCGGTCACGACGTCGTCCAGCAGGGGCAGGATGTTACGGCCCACGAGGCAACGCTTGTCGGGCGCGCAGCGGTGGAGCTGGATCGCGGGCCGCTTCTCCACCGCGCGATAGACGTCGGCCAGGGTCACGCGCGAGGCCGCCCGCGCCAGCCGCGCGCCGCCGCCCTTGCCCAGGGAGATCTCGATCAGGCCGGCCTCCCGGAGCCGGCCGAGCAGGATGCGCAGGAACGCGGGATTGGTGTTGATGCTGCGGGCGATGCGGGCCGAGGTCACGGGCCCCGCGTCGCGGTGCACGGCGAGGACGGTCAGGACGTGCGTGGCCAGAGCGAAGTGCGAGTTCGCGAACATCTGTAATCAGGATACACGCACAATCGCGTACATCCACTGGTCGAGGACCTGGCCGTCCTTGATCGCGCTCTGGCGGAGAGTGCCTTCGCGGGTGTAGCCCGCCTTCTCCAGGACGCGCGCGGACGCCGCATTGGACGCGTAGGGAACGGCGTAGAGACGGCGCAGCTCGGGATCCGCCTCGAACGCGTGCTTCGTCATCAGGCGCAAGGCGGTGGTCGCGATGCCCCTGCCCCAGAACTCGTGGCCGAGCCAGTAGCCGACTTCCGCGCCGATCCGCTCGACGTCGGAGTGGAGGGTATAGCCGATGCCGCCCGCCAGCCGGCCCTCGAGCTCGATCGCGAAGTAGGTCCGCGGCGTCATCGCGCGCGCCAAGGCGATGAACCGTCTCCCGTCCTCGATCCCGTAGGGATGCGGGAAGGCGTCGCGCAGGCCCAGCCACACGCGGCGGTCGTTGGCCTGCTCCGCGACGGCCGCGGCGTCCGCCTCCTCCCATTCGCGCACGACGATGGGGCCCTCTCTCATCCGCTAGCGCCGGGCGCGTTTCGACCATCGGGGCGCGCCCAGACGTCGGAAGGCATCCGGCTCGCCGATCACGAACACGGGCGGGACCAGAAAGAGGCCCGTGAAGAAGCCCGGGTGGTCGGCGACCTTCTTCCGGAAATCGGCCATGGGGTACACCTTGGGATGGACGGTCGGCTTCATCGCGGCCAGGGCCTGCGCGACCTCCGCCGGCCGCACGTCCCCGATCACCAGGAGGTCGGCCGTGCGGTCCGACCTGGACGGGGCGCGCGTGGACCCCAGCACGACGGCGTATTCGACCCGGGCGGCCAGCGGGGCCAGCGCCTCACGGACGGCGTCGCCGAGCGCGATGGTCTTCGCGACCAGGCGCTCGAGCTCGGCGAAGACGGGCGCGTGCCTGTTGGCCTGGTAGAAGACGTTCCGCCCCTCCTCGTACCGCTGCAGGAGGCCGGCGCCCAGCAGCGCGTCCAGCTCGCGCGCGATGGCGCCCTGGGCGGCCCCGCTCCGTCTGACGATGTCGCGGACGTAGAACGACTCGTCCGGATGTCCGAAGAGGAGGCCGAGCACACGCCTGCGCGTCTTGCCGAAGAGGACGGTGCCGGGGTCGAGGTAGGAGGGTCTCATTTTGAGTCTTGATTGTACTCGATTTGAGTACGACAGGGCTCGCCCTTTAGCCCATCCGGTTGGGGTGACGGCCCGGACGGGTCCTTTTACGAGGGTCGGGATCGTACTCACTTTGAGTACAGTCATCGCGCTCGCGGGGACCATCCCCCCGGACGCCACTTCGGTGAGACCTGGGCCGAGCGAGCCCGCGAGCGAAACAGTGAGACCCGGGCCGAGCGAACCCGCGAGCGAAACCGGCCGAGGGGCGGACGAATCGGCCCGACCGGTAGGGAACGAGGCCCGGAGAAAGGCGCGAACCCTAGCGAGGCGCCGGGCGGCCGCCGCCCGACCGCGGCTCCGGCATGCCGGGCACGATCCCGTGCTCGCGCTTCAGCCGCTCGAGGGCCGCGATGCGCACCGGACGGCGGACGTCGTGGTCGGAGGGACGGTACCCGGCGCCGTACTCCATCAGCTTCCCGCGGTCCATCAGGCGGTCGCGGTCGATGATCAGCTCGGCCCGCGTCGTGCCCACGAGGTCGTTCTCGCGGCTCATCACGATCGCCTCCTCCGGGCAGGCGTCCACGCAGAAGCCGCAGTAGACGCAGCGCAGGAGGTCGATCTCGAAGCGCGTGGGGTACTTCTCGATGTCCTTCTCCGGCCGCTCGCCCGCCTCGATGAAGATGCACTCCGCGGGGCACACCGTCGCGCACATGTAGCAGGCCACGCACTTGGGCGTGCCGTCCTCGCGCTGGGTGAGGACGTGGATCCCGCGGTAGCGCGAAGAGGTCGGCCGCTTCTGCTCGGGGAACTGGATGGTGGCCAGCTCCTTGCCGAACATCGTCTTGATCATGTTGCTGAAGACGAGGCCCATCCCGAGCATCACGGGCCAGAGGCCCGGCTTGGTGTCGCGGTTGACGGTAATGACGCCGGCGGCCATCGATCAGACCCTCGCTTCCGCGGCCGCGGGGCCGCCGAGGGCGCGGCCAGTGGCGCCCACCAGGCGGTGATCGAGGCCGGAGTAGACCTTGACGTCGCGCGCGATCAGCGCGAACACGTCCCGGGCCGAGCTGAGCGCGATGGGCTCGCCCAGGCGCGCGACGAGTCCGGCCGCCAGCTCCCAGCGCGGCACGGCCGCGCCCGGAGGCGCCACCGCGCGCTTGATCCGCTGCACGCGGCGCTGGTAGTTCGTGAACGTGCCGTCCACCTCCGCCCAGACCGCGGCGGGCAGCACGCAGTGCGCCTTCGCGAGCTCCGGATGCTCGTGCGAGGCCATGACCGCGACGAAGGGCACCTTGGCCGCCGCCGCCGCCACGCCCGGATCGGCGAGCAGCTCCGCGCCCTGCAGCACGAGCACCTTCACCGCCTCCGACGCGCACGCCTTCAGGATCGCGTCCACACCGGACCGGCCGATCCCCTGGTCCACGCATCCGGTGGTGTTGGGATTGCGGTCCGCGCGCAGGAGGACGTTGTCCTCACGGACCTGCGTTCGCTCCTGCGGGTTGCCCACGCGGAAGTCGAGCATGCCCCCCGCGCGCTCGGAGAGCAGGCGGAACATGTAGACGTCCTCGTTGGTGGCCTGGGGCGTGGCCAGGAAGGCGGAGGCGCGGGGCGCGGCCAGGATCTTCTCCGTCACGAGGTCGAGGGCGGTGGCCACCGTCGTCTCTTCCCATCCCGCGCCGCGGCGCACGCGCGCGGCGGTGACGCGCGTGTCCAGCGCGATCTCCTTGTACTCGACGCGCCCGATGTCGCACATCCAGGACTTGTTGACCTCGACGTTCCGCCGGGGCCGCAGGCGGTGGACTTCCTCATCGCGGTGGTCCACGTGGATGTTGCAGCCCGTCGAGCAGCCGGGGCACACCGAGTCCGTCGGCTCCAGGAACCAGACGCGCATCTTGAAACGGAAGTCGTGCGAGAGCAGCGCGCCCACCGGGCAGACGTCGGCCAGGTTCCAGGCGTAGTTGTGGGTGATGGGCCGGTCCTCGAAGGTCGCGATCTGCGTGTGGTCGCCGCGGTTGCGGAACTCGAAGCTGTTCGTGCCCGTGACGTGCTCCTCGAACCGCAGACAGCGCGAGCACAACACGCAGCGCTCGGCGTCGAGCATGATGGGCCCGAGGTCCACCACCTTGCGCTTGTGGACCTTCTCCTCCGGCTCCACCTTCGAGTCGTGGAGGCCGACGTCCATGTACTGGTCCTGCAGGTAGCACTCGCCGGCCTGGTCGCACACCGGGCAGTCGATCGGGTGGTTGACGAGCAGGAACTCGAGCGTGGTGCGATGGGCCTGCTTGGCCTTGTCGCTCTCGGTGTGGACGACCATGCCCTCCGTCACCTGGGTGTTGCAGGCGATCTGGAGCTTGGGCATCTTCTCGACTTCGACCAGGCACATGCGGCAGTTGCCGTCGATGGGCAGGTCCTCGTGGTAGCAGAAGCGCGGGATGTCGATCCCGATCTGCGCCGCGGCCTGGATGACGGTGGTGCCCTTGGGGACCTCGATGGCCTTGCCGTCGATGGTGGCGCGGACGGTTTCGCTCATCGGTCCAGCTCGCCCGCGATGACGTTGAGGCCGCCGATGATGGCGACCGCGTCCGCGAGCTGGCCGCCGCGGATCATCTGCGGGAAGGCCTGGTAGATGTTGTAGCAGGGCGGGCGCACCTTCACCCGCCAGGGAAACTTCCGGCCGTCGCTCACGATGTAGTACCCCAGCTCGCCGTTGGCGCCCTCGGTGTAGCCGTAGACCTCGCCCGCGGGCGGCAGGATGCCTTCGTAGACGAGCTTGAAGTGGTTCATCAGCGCTTCGATGTTCGAGTAGACCTCGGACTTCGGAGGCAGCGCCACCCGCTTGTCGTCGGTGATCACCGGTCCCTTGGGGAGCTTGGCCAGGGCCTGCTCCACGATGCGCAGGCTCTGGTTCATCTCCTCCATGCGGACGAGGTAGCGGTCGAAGCAGTCGCCCACGGTGCCGACGGGCACGTCGAAGTCGTATTGCTCGTAGCCCGAGTAGGGATGGTCCTTGCGGATGTCGTAGGCGATGCCGGACCCGCGCAGGCAGGGGCCCACCCATCCGTAGGACAGCGCGTCTTCCTTCGAGAACGTGCCCACGTCCTTGAAGCGGTTCACGAAGATGCTGTTGCGGGTGAGGAGCTTGTCCACCTGGTCGGTGTATTTGTT
>DASTLK010000297.1:0-3495 GCA_035715025.1 Vicinamibacteria bacterium | reverse complement strand
GTCCATGACGAGCGCCGTCCAGCCTTGCGACTTCACCTCGTCGCCCGTCTCGTCGAACATCTTCGTGTTCAGCCAGCCGACCACCTGGCCCCCGCCGCTCGTCCAGGCCGTGTGGTTCGCGTCCTCGGCGAACATCACGTGGTGCGTGCTGAAGCACGTGCCGATGTGCGTGAGCTTCTTCGTCTCTGGGTCGTACACCGCGAGATGGCGGCTGGATCGCGCCAGGGGGTACAGCTTCGCCGAGGGATGGCTCGATCCCTCCTTGCAGACGTCGGGGTTCTCGAAGGGCCGCACCGCGGAGGTGATCCATACCCGGCCCTTGTGATCGAACATCGGGTTGTGGACGTTGTTCCGGCTCGTCCAGATCGGCTCATCGCCCCAATACGCCGAAGCGAAAGGCACCGCCGGCGCCGCCGTGACCGGCGTACCGGGATCGCGGACGGTGAGCGGCACCTTGCTCGCGGTGTGGCGCATCGGATCCAGCACGGGCAGGTAGTCCGCGCTCAGCTCCAGCGCGCCGTAGATCGGACCGTTCGCGTTCGCGGTGGGATTGTTGCGGTCGGTCGAGACCTCGTCGTGAAGGTAGGCCTTCGGATCGGCCCAGTCCCATTCCGTGATGACGACGTTGCGCTCCAGCCCCTGCGGCCGAGGGGGGACGGGCGGCAGCTCGCCCGCCTTGATGCGGTCCGTCCAATCCGCGAAGACCGCCATCGCCGCCGCTCCTCCCAGCTGCGTCGCGCCGGAGAGCATGTTGCTGCCGGCCTGTCCCGACTGGATGCGCCGATGCCACGCCTCCGCGGAGGAGCCGAACGTGCCCAGGGCGGCGGGAATCTCGCGCGTCGCCCTGGTCCCCAGCTGGTGGCAGGCGGTGCAGCCGCCGGACTTCAACTGGCGCACCCACTCCGCCTGGCTCTTCAGGCGCGACGCCACGCCGGTGCCGGCGGCCGCGCCCGTGAACGCGCTCTTGTCCGGCACGCGCAACAGGGAGAACCAGTAGCCGGCCGGGTAGTACTGCGCGGCCGCGCGCGCGTCGGGCGCGGCCACCGCCCTCAGGTCCAGGACCGCGCCCGGCGCGGCTTTGACCTTGGGCGAATCCACGAGCCCGTAGCCCCGTACCCACACGTCGTAGCCGGCCTTGGGAAGGTCCGGCAGCACGTAGCGCCCGCGGTCGTCGGTGACCACGATGCGGACGAACCGGGTGGGGAGGTCGCTCGTCTCTGCGATCACCCAGACGCCCGCCTCCGGCCCCGCAGCGCCGGTGACCACGCCCGCGATGTCATCGTCGTCGATCGGGATCGCGTCGGCGGCGAATGGACGGGCGCTTCTGGCCCCCACCAGCGAGAGGGCCAGGCCGACGGCAAGGCCAAGGCCGAGACCCAACTTCGTCGGGATCGACGCTCTCGTCATCATCCTGTCCTCCGGGTGGCGGATACGCCCGATGATACGCGCGCCGTCCATGAGATGATGCGTCCCTGAACGGAATGAGTACCGAAGGAGTCCCGAAGCCGATGATGCGCGAAGGCAGCCTGGCGGAGCGCGACCTGCCCAGCCTGATGCAATCCCTCTACGAGGAACGGTGGAGCGGGCTGCTCACTCTCACCCACGCCGGGATCGGAAAGAACGTCACCGTGCAGGACGGGCGGATGGTGTTCGCGTCCTCGTCGAGCCCCGACGACCGGCTGGGCGAGCTGCTCCTGCGCCGGGGTCGGCTGAGCCTCCTGCAGTTCGACGAAGGATCGAAGGCGATCACTCCGGGCAAGAGGCTGGGCACGGTGCTCGTGGAGCAAGGGGCGCTCACGCCCAAGGACCTGGTCTCCGGCGTGGTCGACCAGACCCGCGAGATCATCTACAGCCTGTTCCTGTGGACGGAGGGACACTACCGCCTGGAGGAAGGACCCCCCTCCGCCGAAGCGATCAAGCTGAACCTGAGCACGCCCGACCTGATCGTGGAAGGCATCCGGCGGATCGACGCCTGGAGCCGCATCGACCGCGCTGTCGGCGGCAAGGACGCGAATTACCGGCGCGCGCCGAACTCCGAGCAGGCGATCACCCAGATGAACCTCACCCCGGAAACGCGAGCGATCGTCGAAAAGCTGCCGGAGCCGCGTTCGGTCGGTGAGATCTGCGCCGCGTCGACGCTCGCCGATTTCGACGTCTGCCGCGCGATCTGGGCCTTCCGGGTGGTGGGGATCCTGCGCCGGCTGGATGCGTCCAAGCGCATGCGCGTGCCTGGACTCGCGGTCGACGACGAGGGGCTCGGCGACGTTCTCAGCGGGGAGTGAGGGCTACTCCCGTGCCCGCCGCAGGATGTCGGGGGCGGCGGCGCCGAAATACTTCACCACCAGCCGATTCCACGTCGGGCTGTGGCGGAGATTGGCCAGGTACTCGTTGAGCGCGGCCAGCAACCGGGGAGAGGACTTCCGTACCGCGTAGGCCAGCGACTCGGAGCTTCCGACGAACATCCCGATCTGCAGCTCCGGATCGTGCCCCGCCGCCACCAGCGCCGATTCCAGCCCGTCCACGGCCGCGGTGGCCCTGCCCTCGCGCAGGGCCGAAGGCACGCCGCCCGGCAAGATCGATTCGTCGACCTGCTTGACTCCGACCGCGGCCAACGCGTCGGCCATGCTGGTGCCCTTGACCGTGCTCACCCGGAGCTTGCGCAGCTCCGCCAGCATGGTCACGGCCGGCGTCGGCCGTCGAGTGATGACGACGTCGCGCGTCGGGAAGACCTCGACCGTGAAGTCGATCGTCTCGCGGCGGGCGGCCGTGCTCGTGTATCCGCCGGCGACGAGGTCGCCCTGTCCCTTCAGCAAGGAGGCGGCCAGGGCGTCCCAGGACGGCACGGAGACGCGCTCGACGGTGAGGCCGTGCAGCCGCGCGAATCCGGCGAGGATCTCCGCGTCGAAGCCGGGGTCCGGCGCTCCCGCCGGCGACATGAACTGCGGGCCCTCGCTCACGGTCACGGCCAGGACGCGCAGCTTGCCGGAGGCCTTCACCTCGGGAAGGTCCTGGGCGCGCGCGGAGAGCGGAGTGAGAACCGTGCAGGCGACCGCGACCAGCGCGTGGCGCGACGGGAACATCGCCGCGTAGTGTACCGCGTCGCGACCCCTGGCCACCGTATCATTCACCGGGGGGGGCACGATGATCGAAGCGGCGCTGTTGGCGGCGGTGGTGGCGGCGGGTGCGGCGCAAACCGCCGTCCAGACGTCGGGCGCGTCCGCCGCCTTCCACGCGCTGGTCGACGAGGACTGGGAAGCGCGGCTGCGAGAGGACCCGCTTCTGGCCACGTCCACGGGGGACCACCGTTACGACGATCGCCTGCCCTCGGTGACCCCCGCCGATCTCGAGCGGACGGCTCAGCGCCAAAAGGCCACGCTGGCCCGCCTGCGCGACGTCGCGCGCGCGAGCCTCGACACCCAGGACCGCATCAGCTACGACATGCTCGCGGCCGAGCTGCGCGACGACGTCGCCGCCCACGAGCTGGGCCAGTGGCGG
>DASTLK010000296.1:0-8938 GCA_035715025.1 Vicinamibacteria bacterium | reverse complement strand
CCGCCGTGAAGACGAGCGCGCAGGCCAGCAGGACCAGGCCGGGCGTTTCGCGTCGCAGGCGGTCGCCTCCCATGCGCGGCGGATTGAACCACAGTCGCGGGCGTGTGTTGACTCCGGCCCACCGGCGAGGTAAGCACTCGTCCGCTCCGCAGCTCTAGGCCGTCCCTCCCAATTGTTTGACCGCTGCCCGCCGGTGCGTTCGCGGATGACCGCGCACGCGGCGGTGTTTCAGAGAGGTAATGAGTTCAGCCAGGACGATCGGTCGGGCTGGCATCCCGCTCGGGGATTTCTCGGGCTGCGCTTCAATTCGAGGAGGCTCGGCGACGTTCGGCTTCCAAACCGCCGGGCCGTCAGACGATGTCGTTCCATCCGCCCGTGCAGTAGCGCGGCGGGTTCGCACGTCGACGACGACGGCGCGTTCGATCCGGCGGCGTTATTCTGAGAGCCGGAACGGGTCAGGCGACGACGGCCTTCTTCTTCTCCTCCACCGCCTTCACGACCTGCTCGAAGGACGCGACGAACTTCTGCTCGCCCTCCTTCTCGAGCTCGTCCCCGACCGCCGACGCCTCGATGCCCAGGGCGGCCAGCTCGCGGAAGGCCTCGCGCGCGCCGGCCAGGTCGTCGTGGATCCGGACCTGGGGCTTTCCTTCCTTGCGGTACAGCGCGTACGTCTCGGGCGGCAAGGTGTCGACGGAGTCCGGCGCCACCAGCGCCTCGACGTAGTAGAGCGGCGGATAGGCCGGGTCCTTGGTCGAGGTGGACGCCCAGAGGGGCCGCTGCCGCCGCACGCCCTTGGCCGCGAGCGCGGCCCAGCGCGGCCCGGCGAAGGTCTGCTCGAAGGCCTCGTAGGCCAGCCGGGCGTTGGCGATGCCGATCTTGCCGCGCAGGGCGCGGGCGCGCGGCCGCCGTTCCTCGGGGCCACCGGAGGCCATCGTGTCGAGCTTGCGGTCCACGAGCGTGTCGACGCGGCTCACGAAGAAGCTCGCGACCGATCGGATGCGGTCCGCAGGCTGGTGCGCGGCCACGCGCTGCTCCATCGCGGAGAGGTACGCCTCCATGACCTCGCGATGGCGGGCCACGGAGAAGAGGAGCGTGATGTTGATGTTGATGCCTTCCGCGAGGCAGGCGCGGATGGCGGCGATCCCCTCCGACGTCCCCGGGATCTTCACCATCACGTTCGGACGGTCGCAGGCCTGCCACAGCCGCCGGGCTTCGTCGATGGTGCCCGACGTGTCGTGGGTCAGGGCCGGGTTCACTTCGATCGAGACGAAGCCGTCGCCGCCACCCGCGCCTTCGAAGACGGGCCGGAAGACGTCCGCGGCCGCGCGCACGTCCTCGACCTCGAGGGCCTCGAAGAGCGGCCCCGCCGCGAGGCCGCGGCCGGACAGCCGCCGGATCGCGTCGTCGTAGAGGCCGGTCTCCGCGATCGCCTTCTGGAAGATGGTCGGGTTCGAGGTCATCCCCGACAGCCCGTCTTCCTGGATGAGGCGCTGGAGCTCGCCTCCCTGGTAGAGGTCGCGGCGGATGTAGTCGTACCAGACGCTCTGGCCCAGCTCGGCCAGCTTCTTCAGGGCATTTGAAGTCATGATGCCTCCTTGCTCCCGCTCCTACGATCGTACTCGCGCCGCGGCGCTCCTTCGCCCGACCGTGCCACTTCAGTAGCGCTCCCAGGCGTCCAGCAGGTGCATGACCATCACGTCATGCCAGCGCTCGGGGCGCACCCCGTTCGTGCGGGCGAGGGCCTCGGCCGCCGCGAGGTCGGACCTCAGTGCGTCCGCCCGCGCGACGAGGCTCCTCCGCGCGGTCTCGCAGTCGACGGTGGCGCCGTGGTCACGGAGGGTGACACCAGAGAGCAGCGGAGCCGTCTTCAAGGACGCGAGCCACTCGCGGTCCGGCGCGGAGCCGAGCCCGATCGACGACGGGTCTTTCCGAAGCGCCAGGCACGGGTCCGCGAACTTCCGGTAGCCCAGCTCCAGCACGCTCGTGTCGGCGGCGATCCTCCGCAGGAGGAGGTCCAGCTCCACCGACGTCTGTGACGGCGGCGGCCGTCTCGCCGCGTTGGCCGCGGGGACCCCGGCGGCGGTGCCGGCGCCCGCGTGCGCGGGCCGCGCCTTGGCCGCCGCGAGCAGGGGAGGGAGGGCGGGATAGATGGCCTCGCCACGGATCGCCTCGCTCCGGGAGCGGACGGAGGCCTCGAGATTCGCTTCGTGCCGGACCGCGGCGTAGACGAGGACGCCGATGAGACCGGCGGCGAGGGCGGCGAGCAGGACGGCCCCGGGGCCCCGGGCGCCCGCGGGTGAAAGGGGCGGCGGGACGGGGAGTGAACCCGCGGGAGAGGCGCTGGCGCGCTCGAACCCGCAGTGACACCGAGGCTCGCGCCCGGGCACGCGGCGCCGGCACTGCGGGCAGGTCCAGGCGGGGGCGAAAGCAGTGTTCACGGCGAGTGCATATCATAGCGGCCGGATGCGCGCGGCGAGAGAACGATCGGCCGGCTTCACCTTGATCGAGGTGATGATCGTCATGGCCATCACGCTCGTGATCGGCGCCGTCGTCTACGAGGTGACGCGATCGAGCTGGCTCCTGTACCGCGTGCAGACCCACGTCACCGAGCGCGGCTTCAGCGTCGTCCACGCGGTGGACGACATGTCCACCGAGATCGCGCGCGCGGGCTTCGGCCTCGGCCGCGATGCCGGACCGTTGTTTCCGGGGACGCTCGAGGGCGTGCGCGCGGGTGACGCGATCACCGTGCGCTCCAACCCCGAAGGGGTGGCCGCGGTGCTGCAGGAGGACCTCCTCGAAAAGGATCAGCTCGTGGCCGTCGACCAGGCGGCGCTCTTCGCCGCGGGGGACGTGGTCCTTCTCGTCGACGCGGAGCGCACGCTCGAGCGCGCCCAGGTCGCGCGGGTCGCACCTGGATCGCTGGCCCTGCGTTCGCTGGACGGCCCCGACGGAAAGCTCGTCCACACCTTCTTGACCTCACTCGCGGCCCGCGTGCTCAAGGTCCGGGAGGTCAGCTTCTTCCTGAAGACGGACCGCACGGGCGCGGTCGTGCTGGCGAGGAAGACGACGGGCCGCGTCGAGCAGACCCTCGCTCGTTACGTCGAGGAGCTGCACTTCGATTACGTGGGCGAGGGAGGGGAGCCGATGGAGGCGGCCGCCATCCGGCCGGGCCAGGGCCCGCGTGGAGTGCGCATCACCCTGCGCCTCGGCCGAAACCCCGATCTCCCCCCGGTGACCGTGTCCCCGCTCCGCGTCCTCGTGTCCCTCGAGGCGCAATCGGCCAGCATCGCGTTCGACGCGGCCGCCTTCCACACCGTCGGACTCGCCGCCGTCATCGGGCAGGATCCCGTTTCCGGAGCCAAGACGGTGCGGATGCACGCGTGGCGAAACACCCTCCCGCGTTTCTGAACCCGAAGGAGCGGGGGGCGGCGCTGCTGCTGGTGCTCGTCGCGCTCGCTTTCCTCATGCCTCTCGCGCTGCTCCTGTCCGACTTCGCGCTGAGGCGGCAGCGGCAGGTCACCGCGCGCCAGCAGAACGTCGCCGGCCAGGCCGCGGTCGGGGGCGCCCTCGATCTCACCATGGCGCGACTGCAGTCGGGCCGGATCGTCCTGGTGGGACCGGATCAGTCGGCGCGCTTCGAGCTGGAGGAGCCCGAGACCCGCCTGGTCCGCGTGCGCGTGAGCCGCGAGCCCGACGCCGTCCTGACCCTCGGGGGCCGCGTGCTCGGCCCCGAAGAGGCCGCCGAGCTCGACGTCGATCAGCTCGGCATCGACAACCTCGGGGGCGCGGTGCGCGAGTACCGCCGGCTCGAGATCTATGTCGTGGAAGCGGAGTCCCCGGCGCGCTCTCCCTTCGGCGCCGTGCGTCTCCTGGCCGTGGTGGCCCGGCTGGACACGGGCGAGGTCGTGTGTCTCGGCACGCGCTACGACCGGGGCTATTTCCCCCCGAGCTGAGGCTATCGAGGGGAGACGTCGCCGCGGAACTGGACCGTTCCCTTGGGACAGCGCAGGGTGACCTCCATCGCCCCGCGGCTCCCCGCTTCGACGGCGACGTCCAGGGCGACCGACGCGAGCACGCGACGCAGGGCATCGGCATCGGAGCTGAAGATCCGCATCCCCTCCAGGCGGCACCCGCCCGGTGCGTCCTTCGAAGGATGCGTGGTGCCGTCGCCCCAACGGATGAAGAAGGGAGCGCCCGCGAGCGGAGGCTTCTCGATCTCGAACGTCTTCCACTCCAGGAGCGAGCCGTCCGGCCGCGCGCGCGATCCCGGCGCGATCCCGGACAAGCTCACCCCGGCGCCCGTCAGCCGCCGGCGTGCCGCCTCCACATCGCGCACGAACACGGCCCATCCGAAGGGAGTCAGGTCCGTGAGCGCGCGCAGCGCGGCGGCCGCCCCCGAGTCCGGCGCGGTCGCTTGCGGCGCGAGGATCTCGACGTACAGCCCTGGACCGAGCGAGACGAGCGCGTTGCGTGTCCCGCGTCCCGGATGCTCTCCGCCGACCATCGGTCGCACACCCGTGCGCTCCTCGAAGCGCCGGATGCCTTCGTTCAGGTCGCGCGCCCCGAGGATCAGGTGATCGACGTGGGCCGCGCTCGCGGGTGGCTCCGGCGACGCCGCGTGAGCGACCGCGCCGTACGTGAAGGCGAGAACGGAAAGGACGAGGCGCGTCGCTATCTCCGGCCGCCGGAGAGCAGGTGCACCAGGGCCACGAACAGCGCGGCCCCGATGATCGACCAGAGCACGGGGAAGTGCTCCCGGCCCACGGTGATCGCGAACAGCTCCGGCAGCCGGAGCCGGTGCGCCAGCCACGACCCGATGAGCGCCCCGATGAACCCCAGGGCGATGGACACGAGGCATCCCCCGTTGGTGCCGCCGGCGATGGCGCGTCCGACGGCGCCGCAGAGGCCGGCGATCAAGAGGAGGATGAGCAGACCGACGAGCGAGATCGTCATCAGGTCCCAGCCTACCGCCGCGGGCCGGGCCGTGTCCTCGCCCTCGGAATCTTTCCTCCAGGGCCTCTGCCCGTAGGCGGGGAGAGTTGACGGGAGGTCCGGCGCCGCACCCCGCATGCTCGTCTCGGGTTAGATTGAGCACTCCTTCCCGGAGGGACGAGCATGCGGGCTGGCCGGCGGCGCTACATGGGCTACGGCGGGATGATCCGGTCGCTACGCATCGCGGGACTCCTCTTCCTCATGCCGAGTCTCTCCGCGGCGGCGGATGCCCCGGCCCGCATCATCTTCGACACCGACATGGCGGGCGACGTGGACGACGTGGGGGCGCTCGCCATCCTGCACGCCATGGCCGACCAGGGCGAGGCGGAGATCCTGGCCGTGGGCATCTCCTCGCGCAACGAGCACGTGGGACCCTGCGTCGACGCGATCAACACCTGGTACGGCCGGCCGGACATCCCGATCGGCTATCAGCGCGGACTGCAGGTCGGCTACCCCAAGGACACGGGCGAGATGACGGAATCGAAGTACGCGGAGGCAGTGGGGAAGTCCTTCCCGCATCGACTCGCGAAGAGCAGCGACGCCCCCGACGCGGCGCTCCTCTACCGCAAGGTCCTGGCCGCGCAGCGGGACGCGAGCGTGGTGATCGTCTCCGTCGGCTTCCTCAGCAACCTCCGGAGCCTCCTCGACACACCGCCCGACGCGATCAGCTCCGAGAGCGGTGAGGCGCTCGTGCGCCGCAAGGTCCTGCGCTGGGTCTGCATGGGCGGGAAGTTCCCGGACGGACGCTTCCGCGACGGGGACGGCGAATACAACCTGCGCGTCGACACGCTGGCCTCGCTCCGGGTTCTCAATGACTGGCCGACGCCGGTCGTCTTCTCCGGCTTCGAGATCGGCACGCGCATCCACACTGGGAAGCGACTCCGGGACGCGCCCGAGAAGAGCCCGGTGCGCGCCGCCTATCTTCATTTCAATGGGCTGGAGAACCGCGAGAGCTGGGATCAGACGGCCGTGCTGTATGCGGTGCGCGGACCCGCCGCCTACTGGACCGAGTCCGAACCGGGACTCGCGCTCATGCACGTCTTCGGCCGGTCCGGCTACAACGAATGGATTCCCACTCCGCGCAAGAGCCACCGCTACCTGGTCGAGAAGATGCCTCCCGCGGAGATGGCCCGGGTCATCGAGGACCTGATGACACGGCCGCCCCGACCGCGCTGAGGGCAGATCGAGTCAGGCACTTGGTCCCTCCGGAGTCACCGGAGGAAGCCGTCCCGAACCGCCGTCATCAACGGGTGCTGCGCGTCGCCGGCCGGCTGCTCCGCGAGGTAGTCCTGCGTGATCTCGAAGACGATCACGCCTCCGAGGCCCTGCGCCTTGAGGTAGTCGGCCTTGGCCCGGATCGACTGGGCGTTCTCGTAGCTGACGAAGTGGTCGTCCGCGCTGCCCGGCTCGTCCTTGCTGAGATAGGCCATGCTCGCCTCCTGGTCGTACCGCGCGGTGTACCCTTGGGCGGCCGTGAAGCGGCGCGTCAGCTCGGCCACGCTCACGAAGTTCCAGCCCCCCTGGTAGCTCGGCGCGCCGACGTCCTGGTCGCTGCCGTCGCTCTTCACGCGAGAGTAGTCCCACGTCTGGCAGGGCCGCGTCACGCCCCCGGTGTCGGTGCCGCTGCCGCCGACCCAATCGACGCCGACGATCTGGATGCCGATGCCGATCTTGCTCTTCGGGATGCCCGCGGTGACGAACGCCTGGACGGTGGCGTCGATGGACGGCGGTTCGCCGCCCGTCGTGGCGAACCGGCAACTGCCGACGGCGAGCGGCGAGTTGTGCCACGTGACCCAGCCCGGGAACGGTCCCGCCATGACGTAGGTCTGCAGATTGACTTGATCGATGAGCGCCGCCAGCGGCGCCGCCATGCGCGCATGGTTGGCGTAGTCGCCGGAGCCGGAGGACGTGCCGGCCGGGTAGGTCAGCACATAGTGAATGGGAGGCGCACGACGGTCGAGGGCGGTGCGCAGATCGGCCACGAAGGCCTGGAAGGGGGAGACGTCGCGCGGGAACTCGATGCTCTCCCAGTTGATGTCCACGCCGTCGTAGCCGCCGGCCGCCATGGCCGCGACGATATTGGTGACGAACAGCGCACGATTCGCGGGCGTGGTCGCCCCCTGGAATCCGGCGGGCGCGCCCACGCTGGCGTCGCCGCCCACGCCGAGCAGGGCCTTGACCCCGGCCGCATGCGCGGCGGCTACGAGCGCGCTCGTCTGGGCTTGGAGGCCGTCGGGATCGGCGAGCGTGCCGTCCGCGTTCGGCACCAGGGCGAAGTGGATGACGTGCGTCGTCGCGGCGAACGGAATCGACGAGATCGGCATGACGCCCGCCGCGTACGCGGGATAGTAGCCCGTGACCCAGAGACCGGACGACGAGCGGCTCGTGGTCGTGGTCCCGGAAACATTTGCGAGCGGCCCACCGCCATCCCCCCCGCAGGCGGCGAGAAGCAGGAGGACGCTTGTCCACAGCGGCAGCCTCATCGAACTCCGCACTCCTCGATCGCACGCACCTCCGCCGGCTCGAGCGCGAAGCCGGCGCACTCCAGGTCCTCCCGCATGTGCGTGGGGCTGGAGGTGCCGGTGAGCGGGAGCATGCCGGCCTGGAGTGCGAAGCGGAAGACCACCTGGGCCGTAGTGCGGCCGGTGCGTCGAGCGGCGCGGACGACGGCGGGGGAGCCCAGCGCGTGGGGGTTCGCGGTCAGCAGCGAGAAGCCCTGGTAGACGATGCCCTGCCGGGCGCAGAACGCGCGGACGTCCCGGTCCCAGCCATTGATGGCGAAGCAACGGTTCTGCACGGACGCGGGCTTGATCCGGCTGCCTTGATGGAGGGTCGTGAGCTGCTCGAGCGATACGTTGCTGACGCCGAGCCGGCGCGCCGGGCCGCTGTGATGCAAGGCCTCCATCGCCTGCCAGACCGCCCAATCCTCGTCCGTCAGGCCACGTCGCGAGGAGGGACCGTGGAGGACGTAGGAGTCGATGTAGGTCGTCCGCAGGTGCTCGAGGGAGCTCCGGAAGGAATGGGCGACCTGCGTCGCGGGATCCGCCCGCGGGTCGTAGGGGAGCCTCTGGTCCTGCCCGTCGACGGAGGTGAACTTCGTCTGCAGGAACAGGTCCGCGCGCGTGATCGTACCGTCGCCCAGCACCGCGGCCACCGCGGCTCCGACCGCGGCCTCGACGTAGTGCCGGCGCTGGTTGGCGGTGTCGAGGCCGCGGAAACCCGCGGCCAGCGCCTGTCGCACGAGATCCTCGGTCCGGTCCTCCTTCCAGGCCGTGCCGTAGAGGAACGCCGGCACGGGGCCGGCCGGGGCGGTCACTCCTTGGACTTGAGCCGTGCGTCGTTCTCCTTGAGAAACGCGCGGATGTCGTCCGCGATGTCGAGGAGCTTGGTCCACTGCTCCTTGTAGAGGGTGACCGGGAAGCGCCCGAGGCCGTAGACGGAAAGACCCCCCTTCTCGCTGACCTTCAAGCTGACGGCGCGACTCTGCCGCGCCTTCAGCCTTTCGTTCTCCTCCTTGAGACGGTCGAGCTCGGCCTTCATGCTTTCGTCGCTCATGCTGCCCCCTGGTTGGACGCTTTCCCCATGCCGAGACTACTCCAGTGATAGCGTTCCTTCATGAGCTGGCAAGTCTATGCGCTGCTGTCCGCGGTCGCGGCGGGGGCGACGGCGGTCCTGGCGAAGCTCGGCGTACAGGACATCCCTTCCAACCTCGCGACCGGAATCCGCACGATCGTCATCCTCGCCCTGTCGTGGGCGATCGTGCTCGCGCGGGGCGAACACCATGCGCTGGGCACGGTGTCGCGCCGCTCCCTCGTGTTCCTCGTCCTTTCCGGATTGGCGACGGGCGTGTCCTGGCTGGCCTACTACCGCGCGCTTCAACTCGGACCGGCCTCGCGAGTCGCACCGATCGACAAGCTCAGCCTCGCCGTCACGGTGCTGCTGGCGG
>DASTLK010000295.1:0-3686 GCA_035715025.1 Vicinamibacteria bacterium | reverse complement strand
GAGGCGGACGACCGGGGCGCTCACGTCCTCGAGTGCGCGGGCAACTCCCGCGCCGCGCACTTCGGCTTCATGAGCGTCGCCCGCTGGACCGGCGTTCCGCTCCCGCGCGTGCTGGACCGCGTCCGCCTGCTTCCGCGCGCCACGCGAGTCCTCGTCTCGGGTTTCGACCGGCATTCGACCCTCGATCCGGGGTCGGTGGCCGGCGCGAGCTGGATCTTCAGCCTCGACCAGATCCGGGAGTCGCGCGCCTTCCTGGCCACGGGAATGAACGGCGCGCCCCTCGGCCCGGACCACGGCTTCCCGCTCCGTCTCGTCGTGCCCGGCTGGTACGGCTGCACGGCGATCAAGTGGGTCGACGAGATCGCGCTCGTCGACGACGAGGCGCCCGCCACCGATCAGATGCGGGAGTACGCCGGCCGGACCCATCAAGATCCCACGGACCCACGCCTGGCCAGGGATTTCCAGCCCGCCACCATCGATCCGGCGGCGGTGCCGGTGCGGGTCGAGATGCGCGCCGCCGATGGTGGCACGATCGTGTATCGAATCGTGGGGCTCGCCTGGGGCGGCCGGACTCCGCCGCGCGCGCTCGTCATCCGCTTCCGCCCGGATGCGCCCTTCACGCCCGTCGAGCAGATCGGCAGCGGCGACGCCGGCGCCTGGACCTTCTGGTCCCACACCTTCCGCCCGCCGGGGCCCGGCCGCTATCGGATCGAGCTGGCCGTCCGCGACTCCGGCGTCCGCACGCGCAGGCTCGACATGGGCTACTACGCGCGCGAGGTCGAGATCGCGAGGGTCTGAGGCCTGCGGTTGACGCACCTCCCGCGCGCTCACTATGATCGGGGTTTCGACCGCTCTAGATCGACGCACTACGCGAAGCGAGGACGCCTTTGAAGATCCACGAGTACCAGGGGAAGCACGTCCTTGCCGCGCACGGGGTCCCCGTGCCGCAAGGCAAGGTCGCCTATAGCGTCGACGAGGCGGTCAAGGCGGCCAAGGAGCTGGGCTTCCCCGTCGTCGTGAAGGCCCAGATCCACGCCGGCGGCCGCGGCAAGGCGGGCGGAGTCAAGCTCGCGCGCACCGCGGACGAGACGGAGCAGATCGCCAAGGCGATGCTCGGCGCCACCCTGCACACGCACCAGACCGGGCCCGAGGGGCGCGTCGTGCGCCGCCTTCTCATCGAGCAGGGGATGGACCTCGAGGGCGCGAAGGAGATGTACCTCGCCATCGTGGTGGACCGCGCGACCGCCTCTCCCGTGTTCATGGCCTCGTCGCAAGGCGGGATGGACATCGAGGAAGTCGCGGCGAAGTCCCCCAAGGCCATCCTGAAGGAGGCCGTCGATCCGGGCGTGGGCTTCCAGGCCTTCCAGGCCCGGAAGCTCGCCTTCGCTCTCGACCTGCCGGCGGCGACGCTGGGCAAGGCGGTCTCCTTCATGCAGGCCCTGTACAAGACCTTCGAGTCCGTGGACGCGTCGATGCTGGAGATCAACCCGTTCCTGCTGACCAAGGACGGGACCCTGCTCGCCCTGGACGCCAAGGTCAACTTCGACGACAACGCGCTCTACCGTCATCCCGAGCTGAAGGAGCTGCGCGACCTGGACGAGGAAGATCCGCTCGAGGTCGAGGCCTCGAAGTTCGGCCTGAACTACATCAAGCTCGAAGGCGGCAACGTGGGATGCATGGTCAACGGCGCCGGCCTGGCCATGGCCACCATGGACATCATCAAGCTGGCCGGAGGCGCGCCCGCCAACTTCCTCGACGTGGGCGGCGGCGCCAACGCGGAGCAGATCCGGAACGCGTTCCGCATCCTGATGATGGACAAGGACGTGAAAGCGGTCCTCATCAACATTTTCGGCGGCATCCTGCGCTGCGACGTGCTGGCGGAGGGCGTGATCGCGGCCGTGCGCGACCTCAACGTGCAGGTGCCGGTCGTGATCCGCATGAAGGGGAACAACGAGGAGAGAGGCAAGGAGATGCTGCGCCAGTCGGGACTCAACTTCGTCACCGCGGACGGGATGACGGAGGCGGCCCGGAAGGTGGTGGCCGCGGCAAAGGACGCGCAATGAGCGTCCTCGTGGGCCGCAGCTCGCGCGTGCTCGTGCAGGGAATGGGCAAGCACGGCACCTTCCACGCCGTGGCCTGCCGCGAGTACGGGACCAAGGTCGTGGGCGGAGTCACCCCCGGCAAGGGCGGGACCACGATCGAGGGCTTTCCGATCTTCGACAGCGTGCAGGAGGCGGTCGAGCGCACGGGCGCGAACGTGTCGATGATCTTCGTGCCTCCGCCCGGCGCCGCGGACGCGATCATGGAGGCGGCGGACGCCGGGATCCCGGTCGTGGTGTGCATCACGGAGGGCGTTCCGACCCTGGACATGGTCAAGGTCGCGGAGTTCCTGAAGCACCGTGAGACCCGTCTCATCGGTCCGAATTGCCCCGGGATCATCTCGCCCGCGGAGAAGTGCAAGGTCGGCATCATGCCCGGGCCGATCCACAAGAGCGGCTCCGTGGGGGTGGTGTCGCGCAGCGGCACGCTGACGTACGAAGCCGTGCACCAGCTCACGTCGCTGGGCATCGGCCAGTCCACCTGCATCGGGATCGGCGGCGACCCCATCATCGGCACCAACCACACGCAGGCCCTCGAGCTCTTCAACAAGGACAAGGGCACCAAGGCCATCGTGATGATCGGCGAGATCGGCGGCAACGCGGAGGAAGAGGCGGCCGCCTACGTGAAGAAGCACGTGAAGAAGCCGGTGGTCGGATTCATCGCCGGCCAGACGGCGCCGCCCGGCCGCCGCATGGGCCACGCGGGCGCGATCATCGCCGGCGGCAAGGGCACGGCCGCCGAGAAGATGAAGGTGATGCGCGCGGCCGGCATCCAGGTGGTGAAGTCGCCGGCGGACATCGGGGCCGCCATAGCAAAGATCCTGAAAGGCAAAGGGCACTGAAGAATTGACAGAGCGAACCTTTTCCATCATCAAGCCGGACGCCGTGAAGGCGGGCCATGCCGGAAACATCCTCGCCCTCATCGAGAAGGCCGGATTCAAGATCGTCGCCCTGCGCCAGCGCAGCCTCACGCGCGCGGAAGCCGAGGGCTTCTATCACGTGCACAGCCATCGGCCGTTCTTCGGCAGCCTGACCGAGTTCATGTCCAGCGGCCCCTGCATCACGATGGTCCTGGAGCGGGAGAACGCGATCACGCGGTTGCGTGAGTTGATGGGCGCGACCGACCCGGCCAAGGCGGCGGCGGGCACGATCCGCAAGGACTTCGCGGCCTCCATCGAGGCCAATGCCATCCACGGCTCGGACGCGGCGGAGACGGCGGCGTTCGAAATCGGATACTTCTTCGCGGGGATCGACCTCAGGAACGCTTAAGCTTCAGCTACGCGCAAGCGTCAGCTAAAGGAGGCGTTCATGGCCCGAGGTGGAGGCAAGGCCCCCAAGCAGATCACCTGGCTCATCTGTCTCGTCCTGTATCTCGTGGCCGTGCTCGCTCACTTCAGGGTCGTCCAGATTCGCGCGGACGTGGCGACGTGGTCGTGGATCATCGGCTACGCCCTGCTTCTCCTCGCGGTCCAGCTCCGCGGGCTGTGAGATCGGGCTCCTAGAGTCGCCTCGATCTCCCTTTCTTCGACAGGGCCAGCTAAGCTGAGGCCTCACTCGGATATCTGTTACACGCGCTCCGCCGCGCCG
>DASTLK010000294.1:0-4962 GCA_035715025.1 Vicinamibacteria bacterium | reverse complement strand
GCTAGGGCTTCGCACCGCGGGCGCGCCCGGCGAGGCTGGCCACGACCGCCACCAGCTCCGTGGGCTGGATGGGCTTGGGCACGTGGATGTGGAAGCCGGCCAGCAGGGCCTGCACTCGATCGTCCGTGCGGCCGTACGCGCTCATGGCGGCCGCGGGCACCTTCCCCCCGCGATCCTCGGCCAGGGCGCGCACCTTCTGGATCAGCGAGAACCCCGTCTCCCCCCGCATCTCGATCTCGCTCACCAGGACGTGGGGCGCGAAGTCGGCCAGGGCGTGCAAGGCCTCCCCGGCCGTGCCGACCGCCCGCACCTCCGCCCCGCACAGGCCGAGGACCGTGCTCACCACCTCGCGCACGTCCTCGCCATCGTCGACCACGAGGACGCGGACGCCGCGCAGGTCCGGCGCGTCCGCCATGAGGGACGTCGCCGCCATCCCCTCCGCCGCCGGCGCGGGAGCGGCGGGCGGGAGCTGCGCGGGATCGATCACGGGCAGGACGACGGTGAACGTCGCTCCCAGACCCTCCCCGTCACTCCGCGCGTCCACCGTCCCTCCGTGCAGCTCCACGAGGTGGCGCGCAACGGCCAGCCCCAGCCCGAGGCCGCCGTGGCTGCGCGTGCTGGACGAATCCCCCTGGCGAAAGCGCTCGAACACGTGGGGAACGAGCTCGGCGGGGATGCCGATGCCGGTATCTTCGACGGTCAGGCGCACCCCCGCGGGCGCGTCGCGTTCCAGGCGCACCGTGATCCCGCCGCCGCGCGGCGTGAACTTGACCGCGTTCGA
Organism: Vicinamibacteria bacterium; assembly: GCA_035715025.1. Classification (GTDB taxonomy): domain Bacteria; phylum Acidobacteriota; class Vicinamibacteria; order Fen-336; family Fen-336; genus AA29. Next base: position 4,181 of record DASTLK010000294.1, on the reverse strand, counting down.
GACGAGGTTCCACACGATCTGCCGGAGCCGGTCGGGGTCGCCGGCCACGAGGCCCGCGGCGGGATCGAGCACCGTCTGGAACCGCAGGTTCTTCGCGGTGGCGGCGGGGATCAAGGGCTCGATGGCGGCGGCGGCGATGGGCGCGAGCTGCAGCGGCCGCACCTTGAGGCGGAACTTGGCTCCCACCATCCGCGAGAGGTCGAGGATGTCCGAGATGACCTGGGCCTGGGCCGCCGCGTTGCGCTCGATGGCTTCGAGCCCCCGCGCGGTGGTGGCTTCGTCGAGCCGGCCGCCGCGCAGCAGGTACGTCCAACCCACGATCGCGGTCAGGGGGGTGCGCAGCTCGTGCGACAGCGTGGCCAGGAACTCGTCCTTGACCCGGCTGGCCGCCTCCGCCTGTGTCCGCGCCCGCTCCGCCTCCGCGAGGAGGCGCTCGCGCTCCCGGTCGTCGTGCTTTCTCTGCGTGATGTCGCGGGCGAAGGCGCTGAAGCTCAGCGCGCCGCCGTCCGGGACGGTGTTGATGGTGAGCTCCAGGGGGAAGGCGCCGCCATCTCCACGCCGCGCCTCCATCTCCAGGCGCAGGTGGCGTTCGCCTTCCGCTCGCCCCAAGCGGGCGAGCGTCCGCGCGAAGACCCCGCGCTCCGCCTCGGGCAGGATGACCTCGCCGAGGGCGCGTCCGATCGCGCCCTCGCGCGGGACCTCGAACGTGTGCTCCGCCTGTGGGTTCCAGAAGATCACGCGCCCGGCGGCATCGAGGGCGATCACCGCATCGAGGGTATTGTCGAGGATGGAGCGGACGTGCGCGGCGCTCGAGCGGCGCCGCTCGGCCACTCGTCCGGAGGGACTCACTTCTCTACGCTAACTGCGCCCTTTCCGCGCGGCAAGGGACCTTTACCAACAATTGGATCCGCAGTAGTCTGGGCTGCTATGCGCCTCGGCATCACCGAGTACATCGATTGCGCCCATTTCCTGCCCGGCCATCCCAAGTGCGGCCAGGTGCACGGCCACACCTACAAGGTCGAGGTCGTGATCGAAGGGGAGAGCGACCGGGGCGGGATGGTGGTGGACTTCAACGACCTCAAGACGCGCACGCGCGAGGTGCTCCAGAAGTACGACCATCGGCACTGGAACGACGTCCTGGAGTTTCCGACCGTCGAGAACATCTGCGCGCTGCTCTCGCGCCAGCTCAAGGAGCGCATCCAATTCCCGCTCGTGATCCGGGTCTGGGAGGGCAACGGCAAGTGGGCGGAGATGTGAGGGCTCGCCGCTAGCCCCACGCGGAGCGCCACGGCGGGCCGTGGCGCCCCCGTCACGGGGGAAGTGGCCTCAGGGACAGATGCCCCCGGCCGGGAGGCAGACCTCACCGCAGTCCACGCGACCGAAGGGACACCGGCACACACCGGCGTTGCACGCGTGCCCAGCGCCGCAGACGTTGCCGCAGACACCGCAGTTGTTGACACTGGTGTTGGTGTTCGTCTCGCACCCGTCGGCGAGGCTGCCGTCGCAGTTCGCGAAGCCGGGGGAGCAGGTGGCGATGGCGCACTGTCCGCTCGTGCAGAAGCCGGCGGCGTTGGGGAAGATGCACGCGTTGCCACACGTGCCGCAGTTCGCGACGTCGACGCTCAGGTCAACGCACACGCCGCCGCATCCCGTCTGACCGCTGGGGCACAGCGCCTGCTGGCAGATGCCGGCGGAGCAAGTGGCGCCGGCCGCGCAGGCGTTGCCGCACGCGCCGCAGTTCTGCGAATCCGTGGCGAGGTCAGTCGTCTGGACGTCGCCGACGCTGGATGCCTGGCCATCAGACACGGTCACCGGATCCGGCGCCGCCGTCGTCGGATGGCCGGCCTGGGTGGCGAGCACGTTGTACGTGCCCGACAGCACGTGTGAGATTGCGAACGCGCCGTCGGCGCCCGTCATCGCGAGGAACGACGTCCCCGGGGCGAATACGAAGGTCCCCGTGAAATCGCGCGGCGTGCAGGAGACGAGCCGCCCATCGATGCTGCCGCCGTTCGGACCGGCGGGGCCCTGCGCCCCCGTCGCCCCTTGCGGACCCGTCGCACCCACCGGGCCCTGTGGACCGGTGGGCCCCACGAGACCCTGTGGGCCCGTCGGGCCGACCACCCCCTGCGGCCCCGTGGGGCCTGCAGCACCTGGCACTCCCGCGGGTCCGGTCGGGCCCACGATCGACCAGTGCACGGCCGTCTCGGTGCTCCGGCAGGCGTCGTTGGGTCCCACGATGCGCACCTGCTGGCTGGACTTCTGCACGCAGGCGTGGATCACCGTCGGATCGCCGCCGTCGGCATCGGCCGGCCGCGGCGCCAGGAGGGCGACGCCAAGCGTCGCGCAGAGAACACCAGTGAGACCCCAGCACGGCGTCATGCGGGTCATGAGCGGCTCCTCGGAAGGGATTGGGGTGAGCGGCGACGCAGTCTAGCGCTTCACGACGTGATCCGCCAACGATCGCATGCGGGCGCGGTAGCGCTTGCGCAGGTCCCGGGCCAGTGCCCCCGGCCGTCCGCGGCCGATCTCGATGTCGTCTATCCGCGCGACCCCCAGCACCTCGCGCGATACGCTGGTCAGGAACACCTCCGACGCCCGGGGCAGGTCGCCGCGGCGGGGCGCTTCCAGCGATACGGGGAGGATCCCCCGTGCCAGGTCCAGCACCGCCGAGCGCGTGGTGCCCCGGAGGGCACGCTCGTCCTCCGTGCGCAGGACGCCGTCCACGACGGCGAAGACGTTGCTCGACAGGCCCTCCAGGATGGCGCCGTCGTCCTCGGCCACGAGCAGACCCTCGTGCGCGCCCTTCGGGAGATCGCGATACGCGGCCTGCGCGGAGGAGACGAAGCGGGTGTCCTTGGAGTGGGGCACGTCCCGCCGCAGCGGCAACGTCACGCACCAGGCGCCCTCTTCGTAGAGCCGATCGGGGAGAGGCGTGAACGGCTCGACGGAGGCGAACAACTCCGGCGGCGTGAACGTGATCCGCAGCCGCGACTCCGGGTAGCGGGTCGCGCGCAGGACGGCGGCCAGCCCTGCGCGGAGTCGCCCGCGATCGATGCGCCCCGGCCGCCCCTGGAGCGCGGTCGATTCCTCCAGACGCGCCAGGTGCTCCTCCAGAGAAACGATGCCGTCGCCGCCGTACGTCCGCAGGGTCGTGTAGGCGCCGGTCGGCAGCGCCGCGGACGCCGTCGCGAGATCGAGCGAGGACCGAACCGGCGTCGCGACACCATCGGCGAGTACGAAGGTTTCGACCATCGTGGCGACCGACCGCCGCGATCTTACTGGATCCTTTTGTCCCCCCCGGTCCGGCTCCGTAATTTATTGATTCAACAGCGTATAAATCCAGCCCGCGCATGTTTCTTGACAATAAGGCACTCAATGCAGTAGATTCCGATGAGGAGGGTTTTCTTGAGCAAGATCATCGGCATCGATCTGGGCACGACCAACTCCGTGGTTGCGATCATGGAGGGCGACGCGCCCACGGTGATTGCGAACGCGGAAGGAGGCCGGACGACCCCTTCCGTCGTGGCCTTCACCAAGACGGGTGAGAGGCTGGTCGGCCAGGTCGCCAAGCGCCAAGCCGTCACGAACCCGGAGAACACGATCTTCTCCATCAAGCGGTTCATGGGCCGCAAGTACGCCGAGGTCAACGAAGAGCAGAAGATGGTGCCCTACAAGGTGGTGGAGGGCCCCAACAGCGACGTGCGGATCGAGATCGAGGGCAAGATCTACTCGCCCCCCGAGATCTCCGCGATGATCCTCCAGAAGATGCGCGACACCGCCGAGGCCTACATCGGCGAGAAGGTCACCAAGGCCGTCATCACCGTCCCCGCCTACTTCAACGACTCGCAGCGCCAGGCCACCAAGGACGCCGGCCGGATCGCCGGGCTCGAGGTCCTGCGCATCGTCAACGAGCCCACCGCCGCCGCGCTCGCCTACGGCCTGGACAAGAAGAAGGACGAGACCATCGCCGTTTACGACTTCGGGGGCGGGACCTTCGACATCTCCATCCTCGAGGTCGGCGAAGGCGTGGTGGAGGTCAAGGCCACCAACGGCGACACCCATCTCGGCGGCGACAACCTGGACCAGCGGGTGATCGAGTGGATCATCGGCGAGTTCAAGAAGGATCAGGGCATCGACCTCGGCAAGGACAAGATGGCCCTCCAGCGGCTCAAGGAAGCGGC
>DASTLK010000293.1:0-2966 GCA_035715025.1 Vicinamibacteria bacterium | reverse complement strand
ACGTTGTCGAAGGCCAGCCGCCACTCCAGGCCGGGCGGGAAGTTCTTCTCCAGCCGCGCCATCTCCTTCATCAGGCCCTGGTACACCTCCAGCGCGTTCGCGGAGGGCAGGAGCTGGACGCCCATGCCGGAGGCTTCCAGTCCGGCGAAGCGGAGGTTCGCGGAGTAGGTCTCGGCTCCGAGCTCCACCCGGCCGACGTCGCGAACGCGCACCAGGGTGCCGTCGGAGCCCGTCTTCAGCACGACGTTCTCGAACTGGGCCGGCTCGGTCAGGCGGCCCAGCACGCGCACGCTGAGGGTGTAGTTCTGACTCTCGTTGGACGGGGCATCGCCGAGGGCGCCCGCCGCCACCTGCAGGTTCTGCTCGCGCAGCGCGCTCACCACGTCGCCCGCCGTGATGCCGCGGGCGGCCAGACGGGCGGGGTCGAGCCAGAGGCGCATGGCGTACTTGCGCTCGCCGAAGATGATCACGGTGCCGACACCGGGGACGCGCTTGATGGCGTCGCGCACGTAGAGGTCCAGGTAGTTGCTGATGAACTGCGCGGTGTAGCGGTTGCCCTTGGAGAAGAACCCGAGGCCGCCCAGGAAGCCGGCCGTGTTCTTGATGACGGTGACGCCGGTGGTGCGGACGTCGGCGGGCAGGCGGCCCAGCTGCTGGTTGACGCGGTTCTGGACGTCGACGGCGGCGAGGTCGGGGTCGCGGCCGACCTGGAAGTAGACGTTGATCGTGCTCACGCCGCTGTTGGTGCTCGAGGACTGCATGTAGGTCATGCCCTCGACGCCATTGATCACCTGCTCGAGGGGCGTGGTGACCGCGCTCTCCACGGCCTGGGCGTTCGCGCCCGTGTAGAAGGCGGTGACGCTGACGGACGGGGGCGCCAGCGCGGGGTAGCGAGCGATGGGCAGCAGAGGGATGCACATCGCGCCGGCCAGGATGATGACGAGCGAGCACACGGTGGCGAGGATGGGGCGTCGGATGAAGACGTCGGAGAACAAGGCTACTGGCCCTTTCCGCCCGGGGCCGCGGGCGCGCTCGGGGCCGGCGCGGCGGCGGCGCTGATCGCCACCGGCGCACCGTCGCGGATCTTCTGCACGCCGGAGACGATCAGCCTCTCGCCCGCCTTCAGTCCCGATTTCACGACGTAGTCGTTTCCGACCAGGGGGCCCGGTTCGACGGCGCGCTGGCGCGCCACCGTCGCTCCGCCGTCGCCCGTCTCGGCCACGTAGGCGAAGAACTGCCCGTTGACGCGGTTGAGGGCCACCAGGGGAACGGTCAGGGCCGGCGCCTCCGTCCAGACGATCTGCGCACGGACGAACTGCTCGGTGCGGAGGAAGCCCGCCTTCGCGATGGCGGCCTTGGCCAGGACGGACTGCGTCGTGCCGTCGACGGAGGGCGCCACGAACGACACCTTCTCCGTCGACACGATGCGCCCGCCGTCGTCGACGACGTGCACGGGCAGGCCGACCCTCAGGTTCTGCGCTTCCTGCACGGGCACGTTGATGTAGACCTCGAGGCCGGCGGCCTGGTCGATGGTGGTGAGGACGGACGAGCGGGTCACGCTGTCGCCCACGCGCACGGGGATGTCACCCACCACACCCGCCGTCGGCGCCGTCACCTCGTGGTAGGCCAGGGTCACGCGCTGCTCGCGAATCTGCGCTTCCGTCGCCTTGAGCTGGGCCTCGCTCGTGGAGAGGCGCGTCTGGGCCTCCTCCATCTCCGCCTGGCTGGCCGCGCCGGCCTCGAGCAGCGTCTTCATGCGCGTGGCCTGCTGCCGCGCGTACTGCACGTCGGCTTGACGAGCCGCGCGCTGCGACTCCAGGCTCGCGACCGCGGCCTGCTGCACGCGGGGATCGATCTCCATGAGGGGCGTTCCCGCGCCTACCCGATCACCGGAGCGGGCCAGGATCCGGGTGATGAAACCCTCGACCTGCGGCTGCACGGTCGTGGATCGCCGCGACTTCACCGTCCCCACGAACTCGGTCGTCTGCTCCACCGGACGCGTCACGAGCGTCACCACCTCCACCGGCATGGCCGGGGGGCCGGCGGGCCCCCCTTGGGTGCCCTTGCCGCAGGCGGCGAGGAGGGCGACCGTGCCCACGGCGACGAGGAGAAGGCGGGCGCGCCCTCGAGGGGGCGCCGGAACCGGGGTCGAACGATGGTTCATCTTAATGAAGTCCCGATGAGGTGGGCCGGTAGCGGCCGAAGCGTTCAACGATACGCGTTCCGGACGGCGTTGTGCCGACCGGAGACAACGTTTTACGCGCTCTCGACCGGCTCAGGGGTTGAAGCGCAGCGTGATGCCGAAGGTCCGGGGCGGGTTGGTCAGGTAGCCGATGCGGGCACGGGTTCCGCGCTCGCGGTCCAGGCTCAGCAAGGCCCGCTCGTCGGTGAGGTTGTTGGCGTAGAGGGCCACGTCCCACTTCTCCTGGCGGACGCCGACGCGGGCGTTGACGAGGTCGTAGGCCGGCAGCTCGGGGTCGTAGGTGAAGACGCTCGCGTCGTACGGGAAGCCCGGCGTCGTGCTCCCGAACGGCGGCAGGGGCAACGTCCCGAGGTCCTCGTCGCCGACCTGCGTGAACCGCGAGCCGATGTGCTGGAACACGCCCGTCAGGTAGGCGAGGGAGCCCGGCCGGAGCTGCCATTGGTAGGTGGCCGCCGCCGCCAGCTGGAACCGTGGCACGGTGGGCAGCCGCCTCCCCTTCTCGATACCCGAAACGACGGTGACGGCGCCCCTGGCGTCGGTCGAGGTGAGGGTCGACTGCAGGGTGGAGTCGTTGAAGCTCCCGGACACGGCGAAGTCGAAGTTGCGGTTGGGCACCACCTCGAGCTCCGCCTCCACGCCCTGGCTCCGGGCCTTGGGCACGTTGAACACGACGCGGGACGAGCAGGAGCCGGCGGTGACCGTCGCCTGGAGGTCCCGGATGTCCATGTAGAAGGCGGCCACGTTGAAGCTGCCGCGGTTGCCG
>DASTLK010000292.1:0-15829 GCA_035715025.1 Vicinamibacteria bacterium | reverse complement strand
CGTCCTTCGAGCCGCCCAGCCATTCCAGGACCATGCCTTCGCTTCCTCGCCTGCCGGGGGCGATCATACTCCCGGCGCTCCGCGCGACGGCGCGGGGTAAGATTCGCCACCGTGCCGGATCTCAGCCTCGATGCGGACTCGGTCGGGCGCACGGTCGCGCTCCTGCGCCGGCGCATCGACGAGCGCTTCCCCGACTCCGGCCTCAGCCGCGTCTGCGGCGAGCTGGACCGCATCACCGGCCAGACGCGGGAGCGCGCGGCCTGGATCGCCACCCCGATCCTGGGGTTGCGCGTCGGTGTGGGCGCCCTGCTCGCGGTCATCGCCGCCGGCCTGGCCGGCACCGTGCTCTCGCTGCACCGTCCGAACCAGCCCCTCGAGATCTTCCAGTTCGTCCAGCTCCTCGAGTCGGGCATCAACGACGTCGTCCTCGTCGGCGCCGGCGCCTTCTTCCTGCTCACGCTGGAGACGCGCGTCAAGCGCCGCCGGGCCCTGGCCGCGATCCGCGAGCTGCGCGCGGTCGCGCACATCATCGACATGCACCAGCTCACCAAGGACCCGGAGTGGATCGTCACCCCCGGCAAGGAATCCGCCCTCCTCCCGGACCGGGCCCTGACGCGGTTCGAGCTGTCGCGCTACCTCGACTACTGCAGCGAGATGCTGTCCATCACGGGAAAGATCGCCGCCCTCTACATCCAGGACTTCGACGACGACGTCGCGCTGTCCGCGGTGAACGAGGTGGAGAACCTCACCACCGGGCTCTCGCGCAAGATCTGGCAGAAGCTGATGATCGTCTACGCGATGGGGCCGGAGGGGTCCTGATCAGGGCTGCGCGATCGACCAGATGCCCCGCCCGTGCGTCGCCGCGTAGAGCTTCTTGTCCGGTCCGACCTGGATGTCGAGCGCCGTCGTGTAGGGGAGGTTCGAGCCCAGGCGTGACCAGGTCGCGCCGCCGTCGGACGAGATCACGACGCCCAGGTCCGTGGCCACGACCAGGCGGCCGGAGCTGACCAGCACGTCGTTGACCGGCACGTCCGGCAGGTTTCCGCTCACATCGGACCAGGTGGCTCCGGCGTCACGCGTCTTCCAGAGGTGGCCCAGGCCGGCGCCGGGCCCCTCCACCCATCGACGCGAGAATCCGTTGAACCCCACGTAGGCCGTCCGCCCGGTGGGGTCGGAAGGGTCGATGGACAGCGCGGCCACGTAGCGATTGGGCAGCGCCGCGGGAAGGGCGAGCTGGCGCCACGTGCCGCCGACGTTGGTCGAGATGCCGCGCGCGAACCCGGCCGGGTTGCAGGGCCCGCACCACGCGGTCCAGATGACGTCGCTGAGGCTGGCCACGGCGGTGGTCGAGTGGGCCGTGCCGTTGTTGAAGACGGGGACCCAGTCCGCGCCGGACTGGATGGCGAAGCCGCGCGTGTTGGTCCAGACGTACTGGCCTCCCGCCACCCAGTGGTCCTTGTTGGCGGCGTCGGGTTCGAAGGGCGCGATGAAGCGGGCGAAGGGGTCGTGCGGATCGACGTCGCGGACCGCGCGCACGGTCCCATCGGACCGCCCGCAGTTCTCGGTCAGCTCCATGGCCAGGAAGACGTACTCGCCGAGGATCCGGCACCCGTCGTCGGGATCGACGAGCGTATCGCCGCCGTCACCGCCGAAGGGAGATCCCATGGTGCCGCTGCCCGAGAGGTCTTCCGGCAGCAGCAGCGAGCCGCCGTTGTCCTGCAGGCCGCCGGAGACGGCCACGCCTCCCGCCACCTTGCCCACCGCCACCGAGTAGTACTGGAGCGTGCGCACGTTGGCGTTGAGGCTCGCCCAGTCCGTCGCGTTCCCGTTCTTGTCGGCGCGGCCGCGCAGAGGACGCGTGTAGATGCCGCCGTCGTTGCCCACGTAGAGCTTGCCCCCCGCGATCGCCACCGAATGCTGGTCCGGATGCGTGGTCGGCGGGCAGTTGTTCTGGGCGTCGATGAACGACCAGCAGGGAAAGTCGAAGTTCCAGTAGGGGCCGATCGCGTTCCAGTGCGTGCCACCGTCTTCGGTCTCGAAGACTTCCTCCAGGCCGACGAACACGTGGTCGGCGTCGTCGGGGTCGACGTCGAGGAACTGGTTGTACCAGGCCTGGACGCCCACGTGGTAGAAGGTCGCGCCCTGGAGCGCGGAGCCGCTGGCCCCGAGCTGGCCGGAGTCGGCGATCCGGTTCCACGGCCCGGCCGGATCCCCGCTCGACGAGACGAAGACGCCGCCCAGGGCGGTCTGATTCGAATTCGTGTAGTGCGTCATCGACTCCATGAGGGCATAGAGCCGTGAGCCGTCGCTCGCGTAGGCGAGGGTGGCGCGCCCGACGTCGTTGGGGTTGAGGGCGCCGCCCGGATTCACGAGCGCGAAGCTCTCTCCGCCGTCGGTCGAGAGGTAGAAGCCGTTGTAGGGGGCGCCGTCGCGCCAGGCGCAGTTCGCCAGCACGCGCTGGCCGGAGCCGCGGGGATCGACGGCGACGTCGTTGCAGATGTCGTTGTACGCGGACTGGAGGTCCGGGCGCGGGACGCCGTTCACCACAGGATCGGGCACCGGGTAGAGCACGCGCCGCCAGGCCCCCGACTTCGTCCCTGCCTCGTGCTTCCAGACGCCGCGCGAGGTGGCCGCGTACGCGGTGCCGATGCCGTCGAAGCGGACCTTCCCGATGAGCGTGCTCTCCAGCTCGCTTCCGCCCACGCGGTCGGTGGCGGAGAACACGCTCGTCTTCGGCTTGGCCAGGCGGTAGACGCCCGAACCGACGTACGAGGTGGCGCCGGTGTTGGCCTCGCCGGTGGCCAGCCACAGCGCGCCGTCCGGCGCCAGCCGCAGGTCGCCCACGGACAGGGTGGGCAGGCCGTCGGTCAGCGGCGTCCAGTTGGCGCCGCCGTCGGCGGAGCGGAACACGCCTCCCGCCGCTCCTCCGATATAGATGTAGCCGGAGCCTGCGGCCAGGCCGGTGATGCGTCCGGCGACCAGGCCGGCGCCGCCGCTGGAGTTCGACGCGAAGGGGTCGCGATAGCGCGGGTCGTCCGAGTTGTAGGGACGCACCGTCACTTCGGACCAGTTGGCTCCGTAGACGGGCAGGCCGGCCAGCGATCCGAAAGCGGCCGAGTACGCGCCCGGCAGCACGACACCGGGGGCCAGCCGCGCCTGGGCGAACTGCTCGGCGCCGATCTGCGACTCCACGCTCTCGTCGCCGGCCTCTCCGACCTTGGCGAAGCGCTCGCGATGCGCCCCGTGCGGCTTCGCCTTTCCCGAGGATGGCGGCGGTGAGCTCATGGCGGCGAGGACGGCGACGGTGGAGGCGGACGCGAAGAACAGCTTCATCACCGAGACGGGAGCTCTCATGGGCATCGTCCTCATTGGCCGCGCGAGGCGGCCGCGAGCCATGCCGGGGGCGCGGGGATCGTGCGGAGAATGACGGGGTGTCGCGTGCGCAGGCCCCTCTGTGGATGGCGGGAAACGGCGCGGATCTTAGCCGCGAGGAGCGGGCGCTGTCAAAGCACCGAGGTCAGGCCCGGAGCACCCCCGGGAACTTCGATGGGCCGGCGGCGTAACCCGGGAACACCTTCGTGAGATCGCGATCACCGAGGTGCCGTGTCAGCAGCTCGCCGAGCAGGTCGCGGAAATCCGTGGTGACGGCGAGGTCGCGCGCTTCGTAGAGACTGCGCTCCTCCAGGCCCGGCCAGCGGCCCTGGACCTTGCCGCCGCGGACGCCGCCGCCCATCACCAGCGAGACGCTGGCGTGGCCGTGATCGGTCCCGCGGTTGCCGTTCTCGTGGACGGTCCGCCCGAACTCGGTCAGGGTCACGACCACCACGTCCTGCATGCGGTCGCCCAGGTCCTTCTCGAAGGCGGCCAGGGACAGGCCGAGCTCCCGGAGACGCTGCGCGAGCTGTCCCTGCACGCCGCCTTCCGCCGCGTGATGGTCCCACCCACCGATCTCGGTGAAGGCGACCTCCACGCCGACGTCGGCCTTGATGAGCTGCGCGACCTGCTTGAGGCTGTCGCCGTAGCGGCCCCGCGGATATTCGACGCCGGCGGCGGGCGCGTAGCGGGCAGGGTCGGACCTCTTGAGGAACTGGATGGCGTCGAACGTCTCCTGCCCCGTGCCGTGGAGAGCGTCCTTCACCGCGCCCTCGTACATTCCCTCGAATCCGCTGGCCACGCGCGCCCCGGCCGAGGGCCGGAGGTCGAACTCGCGGATCGAGTTCATGGCCACCGCCGGCGCGCGGCCGGCCAGCGAGCGGGGAAGCGTCGGGGTCAGGGACACGGCGCGGAACGGCGTGCCGTCGACGGCCGAGGCGCACTGCAGGTGGCGGTTGATCCAGCCGTCCTCGGTCGACTTCACCCCCGGGGTGCCGCTCTCCATGAAGTCCTGCGCGTCGAAGTGCGAGCGCGTCGGGTCGGGGCTGCCGACGGCCTGGACGGCGGCGAGCGTGCCCTCCTTCCAGAGCGGGAGCAGCGGCTCCAGCGACGGATGCAGGCCGAAGTAGCCGTCCAGGTCGAGGGCGGCGTCCTTCGCGCCGCCGCGCGGTGCGGGCAGCGCGATGGTCGGACGGAAGCGGCGGTAGATCGGATCGCCGTAGGGTGCCACGACGTTGAGGCCGTCCATGGCCCCGCGCTGGAACACCACGACGAGGGTCTTCCGGCGCGTCGCGCTCTCGGCGGCGTAGACCGAGCGCACCAGCGCCTTGGGGGCGGCGCCGAACGCGACCAGCGCCAGGCCGGACGACTTGAGGAAGAAGCGTCGCGAGACCATCGTCCTATCTCCTCTGGAACTCGGGCGACCCGAGAATGAGCCCCGCCATGCGCGCCGGGTCCAGGCCCTGGCCCGACTCGGAGGCCAGCGTCCGACGCGTGGTGTCCGAAAGGCCGGTCGGGACGAGCCTGTCGGCGGCGATCCCGTCCGCCGTCACCGCCACGCCGCGGAGGCGGCCGGCGGCGAGGTCCAGCGCGAAGTTGAGCCGCGCGAGCAGCCCGCTCGTCGACACCCAGGCCTCCGCGGTGTCCTTGTATCCCGTCGGCGGCTGCTGCTGATAGAGCGGCATGCCCATCTGGGCGACGCGCTGGGCCAGCGCGCTCGCATCCCGCACTTCGGCGCTCGACGCGCGCACCGCGCTCACCACGAACTCCAGGGGCGTCTTCACCTTCGCCTGGCGGTACTCGGGCGCGGAGAACTCGGACGAGGTCACGATCGCGCGCACCACTTCGCGGATGTCGCCGTCCGTCTTGCGGAACACGGCCGCCGCGCGCTCGACCAGCGCCGCCGGCGGCTCGTCGGCCACGAACCGGCGGGCCAGCTTGTAGGAGATGAAATGCGCGGTCGCGGGATGGGTGGCGAGGATGTGGATCATCTCCTCGCCCTCCTTGATCCCGCTGGACTTGATGCGATGGCCGAGCACGACCTTGTCCCCGTGGTCGTGACCGGCGTCGAGGAACACGAACCGGGGGTTGTTCTGGCGGAGACCCACGATCGTCCATCCGGTGAGGCAGCGCGCCAGCTCCGTCACGTCCTTCTGCGTGTACCCGCCGTCCACGCCCAGGGTGTGGAGCTCCATGATCTCGCGTGCGTAGTTCTCGTTGAGGCCGGCCTTGCGCTTGGCGCTGCCGGCCTGCGGCGGCCGTGCGGTGGCGCCGGGAGCACGGCGGCGTCCGAGGCCCCGCCCCATCCCGTTCCCGCGGCGCGGCCGCATCCCGTTCTCTTCCGCCATCGCGCGGCGCAGGTCGTCCACGTTCGCGCTGGGATCGGTGGAAAGCCAGTTGTCCAGGTAGAACAGCATGGCCGGGCTCTGCGCGGTGGCCCGGAGCAGGTCCTCGAACCGGCCCCAGGCGTGCGGGCGGACGACGTCGCGCTCGTATCCGGTCAGCAGGAACTTGTCCTGCCCCTTGCCCGCGAACACGTTGAAGTGGTTCATCCAGAAGTCGACCAGCACCTCGTCCGTCTGCCGTTCGCTGTAGACCGCGCGGAGGAGCTTGGCTTCCTGGAGCTCCTCGACCACCTTGCGCGGCGGGCCCGCCATCTGGTCCTTGTACTCGACGGCCAGCTCGCGCCGCGCCTTGCGCATGTCCTCCTCGCTCGCGCTGTCACCCATCTCCGCCCGCCGCTTCTGGATCTCCTTCTTGAGGGCCGGAGGCGGGTCGTAGCCGCGGAGGATCTCGGCCGTGGACAGGCCGAGGGTGGTGAGGGGCGCGAGACGGGGGCCGAGGGCGTCGTCCGGGATCCGCTCCGGGTGGAGCTGCCGAGAGATCCATTCCTCGAGACCGATCCGCCGCACGGCCTCCACGTCGCCGGGACGCGGTCCGAACGTGAGCCGATTGAGGGCATGGACGATCCGTGCCTCGTCGTCCTCCACGGGCGCCGGCCGGGGCCGCGCGGCCGCGGTGCCGGCGGGCACGGCCAGCGCCGCGGCCAGGATGAGTCCGGCCGCGCGCCGGAATCGGGTCGTCATGGATGCCTCCCTCACGTCATGTTTGGACCGATTTCGCGCCTCACAGGTTGAAGGCGGACCGCCCGATCGGACCCGTCCGTGCGGGCATTGGATGTAGACTAACAAGCGCTGGGTCAAGGCGTTCCCGGCAAGAGGAGGGTTCCCCATCCGGCTGAGATCCGCGCTGGTCGCCGTACTGGCCGCCACTCCGGCCGCGCTGTTTGCCGCCTCCTCCGAACCGGTCGTCGTCATCGTGGACCAGCAGCGCCGCGAGATCACGCCCGTGCTGCGCGGGGAGGCCGAGCTGGTCCCGCTGGTCGATCTGCTTCAAGGACTGCCGGTCTCGGCGACGCCCGACCCTCGCGTCGGAGCGATCACGCTCACCGCGGAAGGCCACAAGGTCACACTTTACGACCGCAAGAGCCTCGCTTCCGTGGACGGCGACCTCCGGCTCCTCTCCTCGAACGTCCTCCTGGACAACGGCCGCTGGCTGGTGCCGGTCGACTCGGTGCCGCGCTTCCTGGCCCCTCTCCTCCGGAAGAAGGCGGAATGGCGTCCCGCCCAGCGCACGCTGCTGATCGGCGAGGTCACCGTGCCGCGCATCACCGTCCGCACGTTCCCCGGCGGCAACGCGGTGCGCGTGGTCATCGAAGCCAGCGAGAAGGTGCCCTTCCGCGTGGCCCAGGAGCAGGGCCGCGTGACGGTGGCCGTTCCGCGAGACGTCGTCGACGTCAGCCACCAGCCCGAGCGTCTCACCGGCGGCATCGTCGACGTCGTCCAGTTCGTCGGCGGCAAGGACAACGTATTCACGATCACGCTGGGCCGCCGGTTCAAGGAGCTCCAGGCCCACGAGGAGGAGACGCCGCCGCGGCTCGTCCTCGACTTCCAGGCCCTGCCCCTCGCCGCCGGCGAGCCGACTCCTTCGCCGACGGCCAGCGCCAGCGCGGCGCCGCGCGCGCCCGTCCCCGAAGGGCCGGCCGTGCGGACCGTCGTCATCGATCCCGGCCATGGCGGCGACGACGTGGGAGCCAAGGGCCCGGGAGGCACGCTGGAAAAAGACGTGACCCTCGCCATCGCGCGCAGGGTCCGCGCCGCGGTGGCGAACCAGCTCGGCCTTCAGGCGTTCCTGACCCGCGACAAGGACCAGGACGTGGCGCTGGACGAGCGCGCTTCCTTCGCCAACAACTACAAATCCGACCTGTTCATCTCGATCCACGCCAACGCGAGCCGCGCCCAGGGCGCGCGCGGCAGCGAGGTCTACTTCCTCTCCTACCAGGCCAGCGACGACGAGAGCCGCCGCGTGGCCGCGCTGGAGGGCGGGGAAGTGCCGGCGGGGGCGAGCGCGCCGCCCGGCTCCGACGTCGCGCTGATCCTGTGGGACATGGCCCAGGCCGAGCATCTCGAGGAGTCGTCGTCGCTGGCCTCGCGCATCCAGGAAGAGCTGGCCGGGGTCACGGGCAGCGAGGGAAGAGGGGTGAAGCAGGCCCCGTTCCGCGTGCTGGTGGGGGCGGCCATGCCGGCGGTGCTGGTCGAAGTCGCGTTCATCAGCAACAGCGAAGAGGAGAAGCTGCTCACGTCGGACGCCTACCAGGCCAAGATCGCGGCGGCGGTGGTCCGAGGCATCGCGCGCTTCCAGCACGAGCACGCGCAACGGGCCGCCGCGCCCCGCGAAGCCACCCTGCCCGGCCCGAAGTCCTGAGGCGGCGCCCTTCGTGAACCTGCGGCCCAGCCGCGCGACCGTCCTCATCGGGCTCGGCCTCGCCGCCCTCCTGACCGTCGTGGTCCTGGCCGTGCCGCGCGTGTCGCGGCTCCTCACCCGCACCGTGGCCGACGACGAGCCGGCGGCGGAGGAGGCGCGCCCCGCACGCGAAGACGAGGGCGCGGCCCGCGCCGAGCGTACGATCAACGTCAAGCTGTTCTTCCAGGCCGCGGACCGGCCCGGCCTCGTGATGGAGGAGCGTACGGTGCCCTTCTCGAGCGACCTCGGCGTCCAGCTCAAGGCCGTCGTGGCCGAGATCATCCAGGGCTCGAAGTCCGGCCTCGTGGCCACCCTGCCCCCGGAGACGAAAGTCCTCGAGGTATTCGTGAGCGCGAGGGGCGTCGCCTACGTCGATCTCTCGAAGGAGGCGTCGCAGGGGACGGCCGGCTCGCACGACGAGCTGCTCTCCGTCTACTCGATCGTGAACTCGCTGACCGTCAATTTCCCGGCGGTGAGGCGCGTGCAGATCCTGCTGGAGGACCGGCCGACGGACACCCTGGCCGGCCACGTGGACCTGAGCCGCCCCCTGACCGCGGACATGACCCTGCTCACCACCGCTCCCATCGCGCCCGCCGCTCCCGAGGGGTCGCCCGCGCCCGTGCCCGCCTCCCCGGGGCCGGCGGTGGCGCCGCGCTCGTGAGCGTGCGCGCGTCGGACAAGGCGGCGCGCTTCACCGAATCGGTCATCCGCGAGATGACGCGGCTGGCCCACCTTCACGGCGCGGTCAACCTCTCGCAGGGCTTTCCCGACTTTCCCGCCCCCGCGGAGGTGAAGGAAGCGGCGCGACGCGCGATCGAGAGCGACATCAACCAGTACGCGATCACCTGGGGCGCGCGTTCGCTGCGCCAGGCCATCGCCCGCAAGTTCGAGCGCCTCTACGGCGCCGCCGTCGATCCCGAGCGCGAGGTCACGGTCACCTGCGGCTCCACGGAAGCGATGATGGCCACGCTCCTCGCCATCCTGAATCCGGGCGACGAGGTCGTCGTCTTCGAGCCGTTCTACGAGAACTACGGGCCCGACGCCATCCTCTCCGGAGCCGTGCCGCGGTTCGTCAAGCTGCGGCCTCCCGCCTGGAGCTTCGACCCGGACGAGCTGGCGCAGGCGTTCTCCGCGCGCACGCGCGCCATCATCGTCAACACTCCCAACAACCCCACGGGGAAGGTCTTCACGCGCGCCGAGCTGGAGACGATCGCCGACCTGTGCCGCCGCCACGACGCGCTCGCGGTCACGGACGAGATCTACGAGCACATCCTCTACGACGGAGCCGTGCACATCCCCATGGCATCCCTCCCCGGCATGGCCGAGCGCACGGTGACCATCAACGGGATGAGCAAGACCTACAGCGTGACCGGCTGGCGGGTGGGATGGACGATCGCCCCTCCCGTGCTCACCAACGCCATCCGCAAAGTCCACGACTTCCTGACCGTCGGGGCGGCGGCGCCGCTCCAGGAAGCGGGTGCGCTCGCCCTCGACCTGCCCGCGAGCTACTACACGTCGCTCGCGGAGGCGTACGTGCGGCGCCGCGACCGCATCCTGCCCATCCTCGAGCGCGTCGGGCTGCGCGCATACCGGCCGGCGGGCGCGTACTACGTGATGACCGAGATTGGCGGGCTGGGCTGGGACGACGACGTGGCCTTTGCGCGCCACCTGGTCCAGGACATCCGCGTCGCGGTCGTGCCCGGGTCGTCGTTCTACAACGATCCGCGCGAGGGCCGCGGCCAGGTGCGCTTCGCGTTCTGCAAGAGGGACGAGACCCTGGACGAGGCGGAGCGGCGGTTGGCGCGTCTGACCAAACGCGACGGTTACCAAGCGTAACGATGCACATCACAGCCGCGATAACTTGTCCTTGACTCTCTTTCTCCCGCTCGCGTAGTCTCCGCGTCAAGACAAGCCCACCAGGCAGACGCACTCCACCTGGGAACCCCCACTCCAGCCTGAATGGCGTTGTGTGTCCGTTCCACTCCCGGGGGTCGTGAGCGGCCAGCCCTCCACTGGAGCCACCGATGAACTTCTTCACAGGAGACGTGTAGCGAGAGACTCCGTCCGAGGTGCCGTCCGTCACGGCCTTCGAAAGGAGGCCGTCAATGAGAGGCCTGTCGTATATCGCTGTGGGTACCCTTCTGGCCGGATCCCTCCTGCCCGAGGCGTTGACCCAGGCCCCTGCCGAAGCCCCGGCCGCGTTCAGTCCGGGGTCGATGACGCTGCTCACCAACGGCCTGGTCGACCAGGCGACGTTCGACGCCGACCGGGCCGTCTTCGAGGAGCAAGAGGGCCGGGACGACGGTCTCGGGCCCGTCTACAACGCGCAGTCCTGCGCGGAGTGCCACCAGAACCCGGTCACGGGCGGGATCAGCCAGGTCACCGAGCTGCGTGCCGGGCACTTCGACGGGATCAACTTCGTCGACCACGTCGGCGGATCGCTCATCAACGATCGCGCCATCGACCCCGCGTTCCAGGAGCGGGTGCTCGGCGGCAACGAGGTGCGGACCTTCCGCACTTCGCTCAACACGCTCGGCGACGGTTTCGTCGAGGCCATCGACAGCAACATGCTCGTCGCCATCTCCAACGGCCAGCCGGCGGGGATGCGCGGGCAGTTCATCCAGGTGCCGGTGAACGAGGCGAACAACGCCGTGCGCGGCGCCCGGTTCGGATGGAAGAACCAGCACGCGAGCCTCAAGTCGTTCTCCGCCGATGCGTACCTCAACGAGATGGGCATCACGAGCCCGCTCCAGCCCCGGGACAACACCTCCAACGGCACCGTGGTCGACGACGGGGTCCCGGATCCGGAAAACCTCGAGGACGTGGACCTCTTTGCGGAGTTCATGCGGGCGACGGGCGTGCCTCCGCGCGACCTGGTGCTCGCCGCTACCGCCGACGCCCAGGCGGGCAGCGCGCTCTTCAACCAGGTCGGCTGCGCGATCTGCCACCTCCGCAACATCACCACCGCGCCCGCGGGGACGGTCATCAACCAGGGGGCGCTCACGGTGTCGGCCGCTCTCGGCAACAAGCTGATCCACCCGTTCGGCGACTTCCTTCTCCACGACGTGGGTACCGGGGACGGGATCGTCCAGAACGGCGGCCAGTCCACCCGCAACAAGGTGCGCACGGCTCCGCTGTGGGGAGTGCGCAGCCGGAACCGGCTCATGCACGACGGCGCGACCGTCAATCGGAACGAGGCGATCCTTCGCCACGCCGGCGAGGCCACCTCGGTGATCAACAACTACCGCAACCTCGGCACCGGACAGAAGAACCAGCTCATCCTGTTCCTCAATTCGCTCTGACGTCGTCGTGGGGGGGCCGGCGCGTTTCCCTCCGGCCGGCCCCCCTTCGTTTTCGCGGGATGACGCGATGAAGCAGGCCCGAAGGACGACCTTGGCCCTGGCGGTGATGGCCCTCGCCGCCGGGCTCGTGCTCTCGCGCGCTTTCGTGCGGGCGCCGCGCGTCGAGCGGCCGCGGCCGCCTTCGCCGGCCGCGCCGGAGCAACTGCGTCCGGCGGTGGTGGACGCCGACTTCTCGCCACCGCGCGCCGGGGAAGCCGTCACCGTCCTGTACCGCGCCTTTGGCAGCGCGGTCGAGATGGAGGGGGAGGGCGCGGCGGTGGGGGACTTCAATGGTGACGGGTCTCCCGACCTGGCCGTGGGCGTGCGCGCTTCGGAGGCGCACGCGGCGGAGATCAACGATCCGCTCGCGAACTGGACGGTGCAGGACTGCGCATCGTCCCCCGATTCCCACGTGGCGAAGACGCGTCCGTCCTCTCCCGCGGTGAGGAACCGGGAACCGCTGCTGGCCGTCGTCCACGGTTTCGGGCGTCGCGGCTGGCGCGACCCGGAGGCGCGGCAGGCCTACCTCATGAAGGGCGCCCTGGAGGGACCCTGGCGCGGACGTTCCCGCGACCACTATCCTGGCCTCGACGCTCCGGAGGCGCGCGCGCTGGGCGACGTCCTGGCCGGTCCCGGCTCCCGGGGCGAGATTGCGTATTGGACGGGCGAGCGCTACGTCTGCCGCAGTGCCACTGCCGCCCGAAGTGCGCGATGATCCGGGGATGCCTTTCTGCGCCCTCGTGCTCTTCCTGGCCGCGACGCCGGCCCCCGTAGACGAGGCCGAGCGGCTGGCTGCGGACGCGACGCGCACCGCCGCCACCCGGCCCGTCGACGCGATCGCGCTGGCCCGGCGCGCCCTCGCCGTCACCACGGAGTTCGACCCCATCGCCTTCGTGCGCGCCGGCCGCAAGGGCGAGGTCGTGGAGGACACGTTCCAGGCCGCGCGCGCCGCCTACCGCCAGCACCGCGCTCGCCTCTACGAAGCCGCCGGGGTCTCCCTGGAGGCGGCGGGCAAGCACGAGGCCGCCGCCCGACACCTCCGGCGGGCGCTGCTGCTGGAGCCGACGGCCGGACGCGCATCCGCGCTGGCGCGATCCCTCCTCGCCCTGGGCCGCGGCCGAGAGGCGGTGGCCCTCTTGCAGAGCGCGGCCGCCGGCCCGCCCAATGCGGAAACGGTCGTCTTGTTCGAGCAGGCGGCGGACGTGGCCGACCTGCCGAGCGCGCAGGCGGAGATCGATCGTGCGCGCCTCCGCGCGCTCATGGGCACGAACATCGAGCTGCGCGACGGGCCCCTGAAGATTCCCGTCGACGCGCGCCTGTCCTCGGGCGGTCCGCTGCGGCTGGAAGCCGCGCCCGTCATCTTCTATATGTCGTCCGCGACCTGCCGTACCTGCTCGGAAGACCTGGACGCGCTGTCACGGTCCATCCCGGCGGGGACGCTGGTGGTCATGGTCCCCGAAGGCGCGGAGAAGGATCGCGCGCTGCGGCAGGTCCTCCAGCTCTACCACTACAACTGGCCCGTCGCGTTGGGGGCGGGAGTGGCGCCGGCGCTGAGCGTCGAGCCGGGCATGCTCGTGGTGTCCGGCCGCGGGGGATGGGTGCCGGTGGTGGTCAAGGCGCCCTTCGCGGCGTCGATCGGCTCCGTGGTGACGCTGCTGTCCAAGAACGACGTGAAGGAGACGGTCCCGCGCAAGGGCTGGAACCTGCGTCCTCCGGACCGCAAGACCGCACCGCCGCCGGAGCTGCTCCCCGAAGGCCTGGCCCCCGGCGAGGACGAGCCCGCGCCCGCCGAGTTCACGCAGGCGGTCGCGGCCTACCGCGCCAAGCGCTTCGCCGAGGCGCTGCGGGGGTTCGAGGCGCTGGCCGCGCGGGACGACGGATGGCTCCTCGCCCCCGAGGCGCGACTGGACCGGGCGTTGGCCATGGCCGGGCTCGGGCGGCGTGAAGAGGCGCGGCGGATGCTGCTGCGCATCGGGGACAGCCGGTTCCAGGAGGCAGTGGATCGCGCGCTGGAGCGCGTGGGGTCGTCCTCGTCGAGGCCATGAACGTGCCCGTCATGGCCATGGAAGTCGTCTTCTACAAGGAGGACGAGGGCGCCCAATTCGTCGTCGAGTCCACTCTCGGCGTCGCGCGCGGGTTCTGGGGCCTGCTCGCAAAGGGGGCGACCTTCAAGAGCGTTCGCGGGCGCCGCCGCACGCGGCCGGGCCAGGAGCTCATTCGTGCGCACCGGGACGATCTCGACGGCGTCGAGCGTCTCGTGAATGCTCACGTGACCGCCTGGCGGACGGGCGCCGTCACTCCGGCGGCCCCGGCCCTGGAGAGCATGCTCGCCCGTTGGCGCGCGCTCCGCGGCGGGGAGGAGCTGTGTTTGGTGTGGCTGACCAGGCCCAAGGAACGCTAACGCCATCCCATCCACGCTCTTCCGCACGCGCACCTGGACCGGCGCGCTCGTCGTTCATCTCGAGCACGACGGAGTGAGCTCAGCCTTGAGGCTCGACTCCCGCGGAACGAGCGGAGGGCACGGCACCGCCGGCCAACTCGTTCCGGAACAAGTTGGCAGCCGCTCCGCTGTCTTCCCGGCGGCGCTTCCCGAAGTACAACCTGCCCTCGTAATCGTTGTGATGCCGGCAGCGCAACTCGATGTTGTCCACGGACGCCTCGCCACCCAGCGCGCGCGGATCCACATGGTGGAATTCCACGAACCGGCGCTCGTTGCAGCGATGGCCGCTCGGACCGATGTAGGCGCAACGTCCGAGATCCCGGACCCAGACGGCGCGCTTCACCGCGGCCGAAGTGTCACGCGACCGCGGGTCCCTCGCGCGTGACCGGCGAGGCTTCCGCGTGTCGGCGTATTTCTTCTTGGCGAGGTCAACGAGCAAAGCAGTGAGGGCCCGGTCGAGGACGGCGGCGTCATCCCCGGAAGGGATGGCGTGGCTGAGCATGTCCTTCGCCAGTCGCAGCTTCTCGAGCGTGTCACCGGCGATCGTGAGCTGCAGCTTGTAGCGGGCGGGCGAGAGCGGCGTCACCGCCGCGCGTGGCACCGACAAAGGCTGGGCGATGACGGCCGTCTCTGGCGGAGCCAGTGCGACCCGATCCATCGCGGGCTCGTCGGGCGCGGCCGCAGTCTCGGCAGGACGGAACGCGTGGGGGTAGAGGGCGGGAAGCTTCCGAACGGAGGCGGCGACGTCGGGCCGCGGCGAGAGCCTGGCCACGATCTCCTCGATCTCCCGTTTCTTCTTTCCGCGGGCCGAGTCGAGCACCTCGCGGTGGTTGGCCGGGGTCAGGTGCGGCGCGAGGAGCCTCGCCGCGGTCAGGTTGACCGCTCCCGTCGCGAGCATCTCGAGGATGATGGGAAATCGGCGAGCCGCGCGGGCCACTTCGATGCGGTTGTAGCTTTCGCCTTCCGAGAGGCCCAGGGCATCCCGGCAGTAGACGTAGAGGGACTCGTAGCCCGCGCGCAGGTGCACGTCACGCGTGTCCAGTTCGGCGAGGTGAGCGACGATCTGCGCCGTCGCGTCTCGTTCGCGCGCGACGAGACTCTTCATCCGCGCAACGAGATCGGTGTCGGAGAGGCGAGTGAGCGAAGTGAGGATGTCGTTCTGCATGTTCGCGTTGTAGCACGGCCGTCGGACACGCTTCGGACGATGACGCAGGCGGCCGCCTCGCGCACGCGACGCGGACAAGAGTCGCGTGAAGCTGTCCAAGAGCGAACAAGAGCCCACGACGTCTCCGCGCGCGCGCGAGATGCCCTCCATTGCGAGTCTGTATCCTGCGTACACTCGCGTTCTGCAAAATCGCTGGGGGAAATGGCTAGTCGAAAATAATTCCCGCCCGTCCAGACGCTCGCATCATTCCGAGGCTCCCGCCAGGGAACCTCCGCTCGTCGGCGGTGTCGAATGCAGTAGACGGAGGCCACGCCATGAACAGGAGACTCTTCGAGGACCTCGTCGTGTCCGCGCCGCCGGCCGGCCGCTTCGGACGCCGCGCCGCCCTCCTCCCCCTGTCGATCGCCGCGCACGGCGCAGCCCTGGCCCTGGCCCTGCTCGTTCCGGTGCTGAGGTCCGGGGATTTGCCGACGCCCACGGCACCGATCGATATTTGGGTGCCGGCGCCGGCAATCGCTCCCCCGCCACCGATGGCCACTCCGCCGCCCCCGCCGCGCATGACGGGAGCGGCCTCCGCGCGTACCTCGGCGCCGACGACGCCGGCTGATCCCGTCGCGCCACCGCCCGCTCCCGGTCCAACGGTGTCCACGGTCGAGCCCGAAGGGTTGCCTCCCGACGACGGGCGGGTTCCGTGTCTTGTGCATTGCG
>DASTLK010000291.1:0-3276 GCA_035715025.1 Vicinamibacteria bacterium | reverse complement strand
GCACCAGACTGCTCACGACCGCGCCCGTCAGGGCCACGAAGAAGATCGCGGGCGTCACGGGCGGCTCCCGTCCGCGAGACGCGGCGCGGCCGGAGCGCGGGCCGCGCTCTCGATGGCCGCCACCACCGCCTCGGGCTTCTCCTCGAACACGAAGTGGCCGGCGGCCTCGACCCGGTCGATCGAGAAGTGAGGCAGGCGGTCCTGCAGCAGCGCGATCTCGGAGGCGCCGATGCCGCCCTCGTGCGCGACGGTCCCGATCACGAGGCGCACGGGACAGAGCACCTGGCACAGGCGCGGCCGCAGCGGCTCCGGCTCTCGGGCACGGGCGATCTGGCGGAGGGCGGTGAGGGTGCCGTCCAGGTCGCGTGCGCCGGCGGACATGTATCCGGCCACGACGTCGTCGGTCACCCACCGCGGGTCGGCCGAGCGCTGCTCGAGGGTCGAACGGACGATGCGTTCGATCCGCTTCGTCCCGCCGAAGAGCTTGATGAGGAAGGCGAAGCGCATCGCGCGACGAAAGCCCGGCGTGGCCGCGGTCTCGGTGGGCCCGCCATCCAGGGAGACGATGGCCTTGACGCGCTCGGGGTGGCGGGCGGCGAGCCGAAACGCCATGGACGCGGAGACGGAATGGGCCACGACGACCGCTTCGTCGAGGCCGAGGGCGACCATGACCGCGGAGATGCGATCGGCCTGCGCGGTCAGCGAGTAGTCGGCCGCCTCCGGCTTGGCCGAGCCGCCGATCCCGAGCGGCTCGATCACAACCGCGCGGTGGCCGCCGGCCACGAGCGGCCCCACGAGCTTGCGGAAGCCGAAGGCGGAGCCCAGGAGGCCGGGCAAGAGCACGACGGGAGTGCCCTCGCCCTCGACGACGATGCGCAGGCTCTCCCCGGGCGACAGCGTGATGTGTCGCTCCAGGGCCGCCGCGGGCGACGCCCAGACGACGGCCAGGATCCCGGCGAGAGGGGCCAGCGAAGCGCGCTTGCTCATGGCGCGCACTGTAGGGAGCCGGCTCGCTCACCGTCCCTGCGCGTTCGCAGGGAATTCCCAAGGGACTTCCAAGGAGGAAGTCCGCGAGGTCAGGCGTCGCTATAATCCGCGGCCATGACGCTCGAGATTCGCGTGGATGGTCCCGGCGTCCTCCCCGAGTACGCGACCGAAGGCGCCGCCGGCGCCGACCTGCGTGCCGCGGAGAGCGTCACGCTGCCCGCGGGGGGGCGGGCGGCGGTGGCGACCGGCCTCTTCGTGGAGATCCCGGCGGGGTACGTCGGCCTCGTGTGGCCTCGGAGCGGGCTCGCCGTGCGCCACGGCATCGACACCCTGGCCGGAGTGATCGACAGCGACTACCGCGGCGAGGTGAAGGTCGTCCTCGTCAACCACGGACCGGACCCGCTGGCCATCGCTCCGGGCGATCGCATCGCCCAGCTCCTGGTCCAGCCCGTGGCCCGCGTCCGCTTCACGCGCGCGGTCCTCGCGCCCAGCGGGCGCGGTGCGGCCGGGTTCGGGTCCACGGGGGCCTGATCCGGCAAGGTCTAGGACTCAGGACACCGGCGGCGGCTCCGATCGCTTCGTGCCCGCGGTGCTGTTGAGGTGGAGCTGCGTGTTGATGCGGCCGAGCAGGATGCGGGCGACGCGCAGGTCGTGGCCGGCATCGATGATGAGCAGGGTCAGGTCGCCGCCCGCCCAGAGCAGCCCGGCCATGACGAGCAGGCGCGTGCCTTCGCCGATCAGCGTCACCAGGGCGGCCGTGCCGTCGATGACCAGCCCCGTCACCACCTCGCCCAGCAGCATCACGATGATCAGGCCGGCCAGGACCTTGAAGAGGCGAGCGATGTACCGCAGCGTGATGTAGGGCTCCAGGTCGGCCGCGCGCACGCCTTCGGGGCTTTCGCCGCCTTGGCGGTGCTCGGCTTCGGGAGGCGCGCCGCAGGCAGGGCAGACCTTGGTCCAGTCCGGGCGGGGACTTCCGCAGTCGGGGCAAAGCGATTCCGTCACAGATCCTCCTTGTTGTTCATCCCGCGCCTTCGCCGTACCAGCGCGCGCGGTATCCGCGGGTGTCGATGTGGGTGAACGGCCCGTGGCCGCAGCAGGCCTTGTAGATGCCGATCCCGCCCACGAGGGCCGGATATTCCCGCTCCACCTTCTCCGCCGCGTCGGCGAAGATCTTGGCGTCCTGGGCGTCGACGCGACCGTCCCCATTGAGGTCGTCGGGCTGGCCGTCGCGGTCGTTGTCGACGTAGACGTCGGAAGCGTCGCCGTACATGTGGCGGCTCAGGCTCGCGCGTCCCCCCGTGTTGCCGCCGCCCTTGTTGTAGCGCGGGGTGCGAAAGCCGCTCATCACGAAGACGTGGTCCACGTGATGTCCTTCCTTCTCCAGCTCCGCGACCGTGAGCTCCAGCTTGTCCAGGAGCTTCGGCTCCAGGAGCAGGTACTTGGGCCACACGTCGTACTGGTCCTTGGTCAGGAAGTCGCCGAGCTTGAAATGCTCGGACACCGGCGTCGATCGGTTGTCGCGCGTCACCTCGATGAAGCCGCTGGGGTTCGAGTAGGAGGCCGTGCGCGGCTTCCCTCCGTTCTCGTAGGGCCAGCTCCCGAGATAGTAGAGCCCGATGCGATCGTTCTTCTTCTGCGCGAACGGCACCATCGTGATGACGCGCAGGTCGTTGACGGGCTTGCTGATCTTGCCGAGCTGGACGGCGAGCTTGTAGATCCCGGGAGCGGCGGGAGCGGCGAGCTTCGAGCTGGCCAGCTCCTGGCCCGACGGACCCTCGAAGGTCGCCGAGAGCGTGGCGTCGGCTTCGTCGGCCAGGTCGGCATTGGGAGCGCGGATGACCGCCTTGAGCTTCCCGCTCTGCCCACGCAAGTCCTGGACGAGGGCGTTCATGGCCGCGTCGCTCAGGTAGGCCGTGGAGCTCGCGCGCGGGTCGGTCAAGGAAGCGCTGATCGTGCGCGCGATCGACGCGCGCGCCTCGGGCGGGTTGGGCGGGTCGGCCGGACCCGGTCGGACGGCCGCGACCGGCAGCCCTGGTTTTACCGGCTGCGCCCGCTCCCGGTAGGCGGCGACGATCGACACCGCCCAGGCGGAGAGGGACGCTCCCAGCGCGAGCCCGGCCACCAGGTCGAAGACGAGCCGCTGCCGCGGCGTGCGGGGGGCTCCCCATCGCTGGCGACGGCGCTCGCGTCCGCGAGGCGATGGCGGTCCCGGACGGGCGGTCACATCTCCAGTCTTGGGTAGCGTACGCAGGGGGTCAAGCGCCCTCGCGCGGAACCTCGGCGGGC
>DASTLK010000290.1:0-1746 GCA_035715025.1 Vicinamibacteria bacterium | reverse complement strand
CACCGTTCGCGACGCCTCACTTGGACGACAGCGTTCCCACCCATCGCCACCCGCGGGCGCCCCGGAAGCGGGTGGCGGCCGCCCTCCGCCGGCGCCCCTGGCTCACCCGTATCGTGTTCTACACGCTCGTGATCCTCGTCGCCGTACCCCTCGCTTTCTCGGAAGTCCTGTTGCGCGGCGCGGCCCAGCCGGCGTCGCCGCCAGGGCCCGGCTACGTCCTGGGCTCGGTGACCTCGGAGAGCCTCCGGCTCCGGACCTGGACCCACTGGGGCCGGGAAGATCGGCCGGCGGTCGTGATCGTGCACGGACTGGGCGATTCGCTCGAGAGCTACGTCGACCGCGCGGACGCCTTGAATCGCCGCGGGCACACCGTCCTCCTCGTGGACCTGCGTGCGCATGGCGCCAGCGAGGGGAGATACACGACCCTGGGCGGACGCGAGCGCGAGGACGTGCGGGCGGCCATGGATGCCCTGCGGAAGGCGGGCCGCGCGGGCGCCGGACTGATCCTGATGGGCCACTCGATGGGCGCGGTGGCGGTCCTGCGGGCGGCGGCCGGCCAACCCGACGTCCGCGCCGTGATCGTCGAGGCGCCGTACGACAACTACCGCGCGAACGTCTCCCACCACGCCTGGCTGCTCTATCGCATGCCGGAATGGCTGCCCATCATCCCGATCACCATCGCCATGGCGGAGTGGCGCGCGGGGTTCCGCGCCGAGGACGTGGACGCGGTGAAGGCGTCCGCCGCCTTCGGTGCCCCCCTGCTGGCCATCGCGGACGGAGCCGATCCGCGCATGCCGGAGTCCGTGGTGCGACGGGTGGCCGACGCGCACGCGGGGCCGCATCAGGTCTGGGTGGCCCCCGGCGCCGAACACGTCGGCGCCGTCTTCCATCCCGATTACTGGCGGGTGGTGCTCACCTTCCTCGATGCCGCCGGCGTCTGAGCCGGACGCGGCGCCGCCGACGCCCGCCCCGAAAGCTCGTCCGCGGTCACGAACTGCGGCTCGATGTCCACGGGTACGCCCTGTAGGCGGTCGAGCACGCGCTGCACCTCGGGACGGACCACCGCGCGCTTCGCGAGCATTTCCCTGGCCGCCGCGTAATCGCCGCGGGCCTGCAGGGTCATGATCTCGCGCGTCAGGGCCGCCACCGCGTCCTTGACCCGCGCCGGCACCACCGCGAAGGTGCCGTCGGGGCCGATCTTGAACGCGCCCGCGTCGATCAGGGTGTTGAGCTGGAGCGCGATGCCCTTGCCGTGCGCCTCCGTCAGGCCGAAGCGGATGGAGCGGAAGGTGGAGGCGAGGAAGGTCGTGTACATCGTCCGCCCCAGATCCTTGCCCAGCGTGCCCTTGTCGACCAGGTACTGCAGCGCCCAGAGGCCGGAGATGTCCGCCTTGGCCTCCTCCAGCGCGCTGTAGGTCTCCTTCAGCTCCTGACGGACGGTGGTCGCTCGCCCCCCGACGGTGATGTTGTGCGGCCCCAGACCGTGCATCAGCTCGTGCATGAGGATGTGCGTGAAGAACGCGTCGAACGACACGTCCTTGCCATCGGCCAGGGGCAGGGCGACGCGCGCGATCGGGAGCAGGGCCTTCTTGAACTTGGCCTCCTGCATGTTCTTCAGCATGACGCGCTTCGAGCCCTTCTCCTGGACCACCCGCTCGTCGTTGGGAAGGTTGTAGGCGGCCGTCTGCACGCCGCGGTTGCCGTCGCCCGCGGCGAAGACCACGTTCACGACGCGGATCGGCGAGA
>DASTLK010000289.1:0-25724 GCA_035715025.1 Vicinamibacteria bacterium | reverse complement strand
GACCGGGCGCCGGCACCTGGTCTTCGTGCCCGGCCCGATCTTCAGCCACATCGTCCTGGCCGACGAGATCAACCGCACCCCGCCCAAGACGCAGTCCGCCCTGCTGGAGGCGATGCAGGAGCACCGCGTGACCGTGCAGGGCAAGACGTACACCCTCGAGGAGCCGTTCTTCGTGTTCGCCACCCAGAATCCGATCGAGCTCGAAGGAACCTATCCCCTGCCGGAGGCGCAGCTCGACCGGTTCATGTTCGACATCGTGATCGACTACCTTCCCGCGGCGGAGGAGATGAAGGTCGTGGCCACGACCACGGCCATCCAGGACTTGCGCTTCGAGCGCGCGGTGAGCGGGGCGGAGATCGTCGCCTTCCAGGCCCTGGTGCGGCGCGTGCCCGTGGCGGACGAGGTCATCCGCTATGCCGTGGACCTGGCCCGCACCAGCCGACCCTCCGCCCCCGATCCGCCCGAGTTCGTCAAGAAGTGGATCGAGTACGGGGCCAGCGTGCGCGCCGCCCAGTACCTCGTGCTCGGGGGCAAGGCGCGCGCCCTCATGCACGGCCGCTATCACGTCAGCTTCGAGGACATCCGCGCTCTCGCCTACCCCGTCTTCCGGCATCGCATCCTGACCAACTTCCACGCGGAGTCGGAGCGCATCAGCAAGACGCGCGTGGTCGAGGAGCTGCTGGCCGCGGTGCCCGTGCCGCGCTCGCGCATGTAGGAGACGATCCCGATGTCCAGCGCCGAGCCCCGCCGCGAAGTGCCCGCGAGCCGATTCCTCGCCCCCGAGGTGCTCGCTCGCATCGGCAACATCGAGCTGCTGGCCCGCACGGTCGTGGAAGGCTTCGTGAGCGGCCTCCACAAGTCGCCGTACCTGGGGCGCTCGGTGGACTTCGCCGAGCATCGCGCCTACATGCCCGGCGACGACATCCGGCGCATCGACTGGCGCCTTTTCGGGCGCACGGACCGCTTCTACCTGAAGGAGTTCGAGGCCGACTCCAACACGGACCTCGTCCAGCTCCTCGACCTCTCGCGCTCGATGCGCTTCACCAGCCACGCTCTCACCAAGCTGGATTACGCGCGCTACCTGGTCGCCTGCCTGGCCCACCTTGCGCGCAAGCAGCGGGATCGCGTCGGGCTCATCACCTTCGACGACGACGTGGTCGATTTCGTGCCGCCCTCGGCCAAGCACCTGCCCATCCTCCTGCACACGCTCGACCGCGCGGATCGGGCGCGCGAGGGAGCGGGCAAGGGCGAGCTGGCGCGTCCGCTGCGCAAGGCGGGCGAGGCCTGCCACCGTCGCGGCCTGATGGTGCTGGTGTCGGACCTCTACGAGGACCCCCGCGCGGTGCTCGACGCGGTGGCGCTGCTCAGCCACCGCGGCGGCGACCTCATGGTCTTCCACGTCCTCGATCCCGCGGAGCTGGAGCTGCCGCTCGACGAGCCCGCCGCCTACGAGGACCTGGAGAGTGGAGAGCGCATCCCGGTGGTGCCGGAGGCCGTGCGCGAGCGCTACCGCGCCCTCGTCGCCGCTCACATCGAGACCCTGGGCCGCGTCCTGGGCGAGAACCGGATCGACTACGCGCTCTTCGACACGTCCAAGCCCCTGGATCACGCGCTGGCGAGCTTTCTCACCCGGCGCGAGCGCATGATGAGGGTGCGCTGATGGGATTCCTCACACCTGCATTCCTGGCCGGCCTCGCCCTTCTCGCCATCCCCGTGCTGGTGCACCTCACCAATCGCCCGCGCAGCGAGACGGTTCCGTTCCCTTCCCTCATGTTCCTGCAGAGGATTCCCTACCGGTCGGTGCGGCGGCAGAGCCTGCGCCATTGGCTGCTGTTCGCGATGCGCTGCCTGGCCTTCCTCCTGCTGGCCCTCGCCTTCGCGCGACCGTTCGTCGGGGGACGGGGCCGGGCCGCGACCGTCCTCGGCGGCGCCAAGGTGCGCGTCGTGCTCCTCGATCGCTCCTATAGCATGGGCTACGCCGGGCGCTGGCCACGTGCCCTCGAGGCGGCGCGACGGGCGGTGAGCGAGCCGGGACCAGCGGATCGCGTGGCCCTGGTCCTCTTCGATCGCGGGCCGGAGTCCAGCGGAGAGCCCAGCGCCGACCGCTCCGCCGCGCTGGCCGCGCTGGCCGCCGCGCGGCCCGGCTTCGGCGTGACCCGCTACGCGCCCGCCCTGCGCATGGCCCAGGAGATGCTCGACGCCTCCCTTCTCCCGCGACGCGAAGTCGTCCTCGTCACCGATTTCCAGAAGGCGGGATGGGAAGGCGGGGACGACGTCCAACTGCCTCCGTCCACCACGCTGACCTGGGTCGACGTGTCCGATCGCGGCGCGTCCAACCTCGCGGTCACGGGCGTCGAGATGGAGCGGGACTACGAGTCGGGCCGCGAGCGCGTCAAAGCCGCCGCCCGCCTGGTGAACAAGGGCCCGCGTCCGGTGGAAGGCGCGGAGGTCACCTTCGACGTGGACGGCCGGACGGTGCGCCAGCAGCGGGCAAGCCTCGCTCCGAACACCTCGGCGACCGTCACCTTCGAGCCCTTCCCCCTTCCGCCCGCCGTGGCCCGCGCGACCGTCCGCGTCACCCCGGATGCCCTTGCCCAGGATGACGCGTTCCATTTCGTCCTCGCGCCCGGAGGCGACCTGCCCGTCCTGGTCCTGGAGAACGGTCCCCCGCGAGGACGCAGCCTCTACCTGCAGCGCGCCCTGGCCATCGGCCATCGGCCGCGGTTCCGCGTCGACCTGAAGGACGTGGCACAGCTCGGACCCGACGATCTCCGTCCGGGCATGCTGGTCGTCCTCAACGATGCCCCGCCACCCAGGGGGCTCGCGGCACGACGGCTGCGGGAGTTCGTGGAGGCGGGTGGTGGACTGCTGGTGGTGCTGGCCGACCAGAGCACCCCCGCCGCCTGGCAAGGCGAAGCGGCCAGCCTGCTCCCGGGTCCGCTCGGCCCGGCCGTCGATCGGTCCGCGGATTGGGGAGCGACCCTCGCCTATCTCGACTATGGCCATCCCGTGTTCGAGCTGTTCCGCGGCCCGCACAGCGGCGACTTCTCGTCCGCGCGCTTCTTCCGCTATCGCAGGCTGGAGGCGAAGGACGGCGTGCTCTCGCGGTTCGACGACGGCGCGGTGGCGCTGGCGGACAAGGCGATCGGCAAGGGCCGCGTTCTCGTGTGGACCAGCAGCATCGACACCGCCTGGAACGATCTCGCCCTGCAACCCGTCTTCCTGCCCTTCCTCCACCAGCTCGTGCGCCATGCGGCCAGCCACGCGGAGTCGCCGGCGTGGCACACCGTCGGGGAGGCCCTCGATCTCTCGCGTGAGCCCTCGCTCCTGAAGAGCGAGGCCATCGCGCTCGGCCCGTCGGGTGAGAGATCGCGGCTCCCCGCGGGCAGCAAGGGTCTCGAGCTCACCGCGCCCGGCTTCTACGAGGTGCGGATGGCGGGGGCGAGCGCTCCCCTCCAGGTGGCGGCCGTCAACGTGGACCGCGCCGAGTCCGACCTCGCCTCCATGGACCCGGAGGAGCTGGCGGGGGCGGTCCTGCGTGCCCGCGGCGGCGCCGCCACCGCGCACGCGGAGCCGGCCCTCACGACCGACGAGCACGAGAGCCGGCAGGCCCTGTGGCAGTACCTCTTGATGGCCGCGCTGCTGTTGCTCGCGACGGAGACGGTGCTGTCCAATCGAAGTGGACCCATTAGGAGTGTGGCCATGTCCCACCCGGCCCTGACTCGGACACACTCCTCGGTGAAAAAGCCATGACCCACGCGAGCTACGACGAGCTGCGACGCGTCATCCACGACGTGCGGCGGCGGTGGCGGCTGAAGATCGCGCTGCGCGGAATCGCGCTCCTCATGGCCACCGGCCTGGCCACCTTCGCCGTGTCCGCCTACGCGATGGACCACTTCCGCTACGAAGCCTGGGCCGTGAACGCCTTCCGCGTCTTCGCCTACGTGACCCTGCTGGCGCTGGCGGGCCGGTTCCTGGTCCTTCCCCTCTGGGGCCGGGTGAGCGAGGACCGGGTCGCGCTCTACGTGGAAGAGCACGAGCCCTCCCTGCAGGCCGCGGTGCTGAGCGCAGTCGCGGTCGGGGGCAAGGAAGGCGCCGCGCGGGGAGAGGTCTCGCGCGCCCTGGTCGAGCGGCTCATCGAGGACGCGGTCGAGAAGTGCCAGACCATCGATTACGGCCGGCAGGTCGAGCGGCGGGGGCTTCGCCGTGCCTCCGGCCTGCTCGCGGCCGCGGCCGCCCTCGGCATGGCCGTGACCATCCTCAGTCCCGCCTTCATGCGGCACGCGGCGCCGCTGCTGTTCGCTCCCTGGAGCGTGCGCGCGGCGAGCCCGTACGCGATCGAGGTCGATCCCGGCAACGCCACCGTGGCCCGCGGCGGGAGCCAGCCCGTCACCGCGCGTCTCAAGGGCTTCGAGTCGGAGACGGTGGAGCTGAGCGTGCGCACGGGCCCCACCGGCGACTGGAAGCGCTGGCCGATGACGACGGAGCCGGGCCAGGACGGGTTCCGCTTCGTCCTCTTCGCCCTGGATGCGCCCGCGGACTATTTCGTCGAGGCCAGCGGCGTGCGCTCGGCCCCCTTCCATCTCGATGTCGCGGACATCCCGTACGTGAAGCGGGTGGACCTGGAGTACCGCTTCCCCGCCTACACCGGTCTGCCCCCGCAAGCCGTCGCGGACACGGGCGACGTGGCCGCGCTCCGCGGCACGGAGGTCGTCGTGCACGTCACGCCGACCATGAAGGTCACGGGCGGACGCCTGCAGGTCGAAGGCGAAGACGCACGGCCCATGACGGTCGCGGACGACGGCACGCTGGTGGCGACGTTCCCGATCCAGAAGGACGGCTTCTACCGCGTCGCCTTCCCCGGCCGCGACGGCCGGATGGCCGCGGGCTCCCCGGACTACACGATCGACGTCCTGGCCGACCAGCCCCCGACGGTCACGTTCCTCAAGCCCGGCCGCGACGCCAAGGTCACTTCCATCGAAGAGGTCTTCACCGAGATGCGCGCGGAAGACGACTACGGAGTCGGCCGCGCCGAGCTCGTGTACTCCGTGAACGGCGGCCCCGAGAAGTCGGTGGTCCTGCATCAGGGCCACGGACGCAAGTCGGTCTCCGCCGGGCACACGTTCTTCCTGGAGGAGCTGTCGCTCGAGCCGGGCGACTTCATCTCCTACTTCGGACGCGCGACGGACGAGAGCGCGCCCCATCAGACGACGACGACGGACATCTACTTCATGGAGGTCCGGCCGTTCGCCAAGGAGTACAAGCAGGCGGACGAGCGCGGGGCGCGCGGCGCCCCCGGCGGGGACAGCAGCGGCGCCCTGTCCTATCAGCAGCGGCAGATCATCGCGGCCACCTTCAAGATCGTCCGCGACCGGCGCGCGGCGGACAAGCAGGCGGCCGAGGATCTGGCTACGCTCGCTCTCGTCCAGGGCCGATTGCACGACCAGGTGCAGTCCCTGGTCCAGCGCATGGCCAACCGCGGCGTGGCGGAGCCCGGCTCCGGCTTCGCCAAGACGGCGGACTCGCTGCGCGCGGCCCAGGTGGAGATGGCTTCCGCCCGCGGGCAGCTCCAGGCCAAGAAGGCCAAGGACGCGCTGACGCCGGAGCAGGGCGCGCTCAAGCACCTCCAGCGGGCGGAGGCCGCCTTCCGCGAGGTCCAGGTGAGCTTCGGCAACGAAGGCGAGAGCGGGGGCAACTCGGCCATGAACGCGGAGGAGCTGGCCGACCTCTTCGAGCTGGAGCTGGACAAGCTCAAGAACCAGTACGAGACCGTCCAGCGCGGCCAGCAGCAGCAGGCGGACGACCAGGTGGATGCCGCCCTCGAGCGCCTGCGCGAGCTGGCCCAGCGCCAGGAGCAGGAGGCGGAGCGCATGCGCCGCAAGTCCGGCGGCCCGCCGAACATGGGCGGAGGGGGCGGCGGCTCCCAGCGCCAGCTCGCCGAGCAGACGGAAGAGCTGGCCCGCCGCCTCGAGCGTCTCGCCCGGGAGAAGTCCAACCCCGCGATGCAGGAGACCGCGCGGCGGCTGCAGGACGCCGCCAACGCGATGCGGCGCTCCAGCACGGGCGGGGAGGGCACGGGCGAGGCGGACGCGAAGGCCGCGCTCGATCGCCTGCGCGACGCGCGCAAGCGCCTGGAGAACGAGCGCACGGGCCGCCTCGATCGCGACGTCCAGCAGGCCCTGCGCACGGCGGAAGAGATGCGCCAGGCCCAGGAGAAGATCGCGGGCGAGGCCGAGCAGGAGATGGGCGCGCGCGCCGGCGGCGCCGGCGGCAATGGCGAGAACGGACGCCTGGAGCGGCTGCTCGAGCGCAAGGACACGCTCGGCAGCCAGGTCGGCGAGCTCGAGAGCCAGCTCGACCGCATGGCCCGCGACGCGCGCGCCACCAACAAGGACGCGGCGCGCCGGCTCCAGGAGGCGGCGGACGGCATCCGCGATCGCAAGCTCAGGGACAAGATCCGCTATTCCAAGGGCGTGGTGAAGGCGGGCGCGGCCGAGCAGGCACGACAGCTCGAGGCCGAGATCGGCTCGGACATCGGGAATCTCCAGAAGAAGCTCGGCGAGGCGGCGGGCGCGGCCAGCGCGTCGGGCGAAGACAAGCGGATGGCCGCGCTCGAGCGGATGCGCGGGCTCGTCCGCGGGCTCGAGTCCGTCGAGGAGCGGCTGCGCGAAGGCCAGCCGTCAGGCCAGCAACAGGGCAGGCAAGGACAGAGCGGCCAGCAGGGACAGCAGTCGGGCTCGCCATCCAGCCGCGGCGCGGCGCAGGGGCGCGAGGGCGCGTCCGACGGCGGCGCGCAATCGGGGGCGGGCTTCGGCGGCGGACCCCCCGGCCCCGCCCCGCGCCCGGACGAGGCACGGCAGCTCCAGCGCGAGCTGCGCGAGAGGGCCCGCGAAGCGGAAGCGCTGGGTCGCGAGCTCGGGGAGGGACGGCCCGGTGACCGCGGGGCGGCGGCGGGGCTCGGCAGCGCGCTGCGCGAGATGAGGCGGTTCGAGGATCCGCGCGTCTACGGCGAGCCCCGGGGGCTGGCCGAGCTCGTGGCCTCCGTCGTCCAGGGTCTGAAGGCCGCCGAGTTCGCGATGCGGCGCGAGGTGGAAGGTCCGGATCGCGAGAAGCTCTTCCTCTCCGGCACCCAGGACCTGCCGCCGGGCTGGCAGGCCCTGGTCGAGGAGTACTACCGCTCGCTCTCCCGGAAGCCGGCGGTCAGTTCGCCGTCTTCAAAGTGAGGACCGGGCCAGCATGATGGCCGGTCGGACGGTGCGAGCGACCCTCGCCGTCGTGACCCTCGCCACGTCGCTGGGCGCGGCGCCACCCGGGTCCTCGAACGCGCACGCGACGCCCACGTCGTTCGAAGTGGAGGTGCCGGGAGGTACGGCACGCCTGGCCCAGGCCGCGGGACTCGATCCGACGACGGACGCGTGGCGCCTCCTTCCCGATCTCACGCGCCGCCTGCACGCGTCGTTCGGCGAGCGCACGGGGACCCACGTGGCTCCGCAGCTCTCCGCGTTCTTCGCGGCCGCCGGCCGCGCCACACCGCCGACCACAATCGCGTCGCGTGAACAGGGCGCCGGCACCGCGCCCCTCCTCCTCGCTCCCGCCGAGCCCCACGTCCCCGCATCCGTGCCCGAGCCTTCGCTCGTGCCCGCCGGCGCCGAGCGGGTCTCGCTCCCGCTCAGCCCCGCGGCCTGGGACCGCATCCTGGGCCGCGATCGGAAGGGACGGCGGCGAGACATCCTGACCGCGATCGTGCTCGACGGCGGCGCGGCGCGCCTCTACCGCGGCCTCAGCACCCTCGACTCCCCCACCCTGGCCGTGCTGGCGGACGGAAGGGCCCTGCGCACGATCTACCGCGGCCACGCCGATGCCTTCGCGGCCTTCGCGGCCAGCTTCCGGGTCGAAGGCGGCCGCGTCCTGGTGCCGGGCGGCCATGCCGAGGCCGCGCTGTGGCAGGACTTCGTGGGGGCGTCCGTGATGCGCCCGGGCGATTTCCTGGTACAGCTCGCGGCCGCCGACCAGGGCCGCGTCTTCTTCTTCTACGACGCCATCGATCGCCTCGACGACCCGCACCGCCGCTTCGCGCTCTCCGCCGCCGAGCACGACCCCGCTCGTCGCGAGCAGCGCGTTCGCGCCCTGCGCACCGCCTTCGCCGCCGCCAATCCCTGGTGGGATGCCGTTCGCCCGCCCTTCTCGCGTCCGGCCGCGGATGCGCCGCGCGCCCTCGAGGTGGCGCGCGTCACCGCGGAGGGTGTCCTCGCCCCGCCCAACCGCCAGCTTCTCTGGGCGGCGGCCTTCGACGACCGGGTCGAGGCGTCTTCGGAGTGGCGCTCCCGCCTGGCTCAGTCCGCGCCCGCCGACGCCGCCTGGCTCGTCGAGCGCATCGCGATCGTGGACCCCAACGAGGGCCGCAGCCGCCTGGGCATGCTCGCCTTCGCGCAGCGCGTGTTCACGGGCGCGGACGCCGAGGCCGATCCCGCCGACCTGCTCGTGGCCCTGCGCGGCTTCGGCCGCTATCGCGCCCTCGCCCTCGCCCTCGAACGGATGGGCGTCCGTGATCCGTCCCTCTACGCCGCCGCCACACGAAGCGCGGAGCAGATCGAGGCGGCGGGCCATGGCGAGCGCGGGCGCGCGACCCTCGCCGAGTTCCAGGGCACGCTGGTCCTCGTCGAGCGCGCCGTGGCTGCCGGATCGCTGGACGAAGCCGCCGCGGGCGCCCTCGTGCGCTCGCTCGCGGGCGTGAAGCTCGAGGACGGCCGCTTTGGCGATCGCCTCGCCTCCTGGATCGAGCACGAGCTACTGCCGACGCTGCGCGCGCGCCTGGGCCTGCCCTCCTCCGCGAGCGCGGAGGCCGTGGTCCTACGCGCCATGGCAGGGCCGGCCGGGGCGGCCACGCGCCTGGAATGGGAAGGTCTCACCTACGACGTCGATCCGGCGGAGGCCGAGTACCGGGGGCTGCGTGCGATCCGCCGCCTCCAGGGTGGGTCCACCCTGGAGGAAGTCCTGGCCGGAGCGGACGCCGACCGCGAATCGCGGCTAGGCCTGGTTCTCACGGACCTCGCGTATGCCGCGGCCCTCGGCGGCGCGGAAGGCGCGCCCGCCGGCCTCGAAGACGTCGCGCGCCGCCACGGGTTCGCGCTCGGCGAGCCGGCGCCTCTCGGGGGCCCGCGGCCGGAATGGGCGGTGCCGCAGGAAGTCCGGGGCCCGGCTCAGCGCTGGCATGCGGAGGGCGCGCTCCTCGGCCTGGACGTGGCCCTGGCGCGGCTCGCCTTGCGCCGCCTCGAGATGGACGTGCCTCCGGTTCCCCTCCTCAGCGGGGCCGACCGCCGATCCTTCGCGGAGGGCGCGGTCCTGGTCCGGGCCAACGCCGTCGACGACGCGACCCGCGACGGCCTTGCCGAAGGCCTGCGCCGCGGACGTGCACGCCTCGCGGAGGCCGCCTCCGATCCCGTCGCCCTCGAACGCGTGGTCGCCGACCTCCGGCTGCGCGACTGGCGGCGGGGTGCCCTCCTCTCCATCGTCGCCCGCGACCCTGCGCACCTCGAGAACGCATTCACTCTCGTCGAGGAGCTGTGGCTCGGCGGGGAGGGTGAGCCGCCGCCCACGGCCGCTGTCTGGGGCACGAGCGCACGCGGGGACGACGGCTGTCTCTGCACGCGTCTGCCCCGGCCCGCGCCCCTCGACGAGCTGGCCGGGCGCACCGCGGACGGGCGGCTGGCCGCGCTTTCGCCCGACCTGCAGCTGCGCGTCGCCGACCTGCTGGCGGAGATGAAGCTGCCCGCGCGCCTGGCCCCCGCCATCCTCAGCCTGGCCGTCCAGGACTTGATGGACGAAGCGCGGCCCGCCTATCTCGAGGACGCGCTGGCCATCTCGCGCTACGCGCGCACCCTCACGCGCACGCGCATGGAAGACTACGTGTCCGCACTGGTGGGACGCGGGCCGCTGGCCCCCGTCACCGAGCCATGACCCGGTCCCTCGGCGCGGCGGCCGCGGTCACCCTCGCCCTTCTCGTCCCTCCGGCCCTCCGGAGCGACGCGCCGGTGAGCGGCGCCGCCGACCTCCGCATCGTCGCCCCCGCCGCCCACGAGCGCGTGCAGGGCCTCGTCACCGTGCGCGCGGAGGTGGGTCCGGACATCGCCGGCCGCGTCGCCCGCGTCTCCTTCCGCGTCGACGGCGAGGCGCTTTGTACCCGCGAGCGCCCGCCCTACGAGTGCGAGTGGGACGCGGGTGGACGTCCCTCGGTGCACGTCCTGCGGGCGGTCGCCGACCTCGAAGGCGGCGCGCGCCGCATCGTGACGCTGCGCACGGAGGGCGCGCTCCGGGCCGCCGCCGCCCTTCCCTTCGCCTTCACCGTCGCCGCCGACGTGAACGTGGTCCAGGTCATCGCCATCGTCACCGACGGCAAGGGCCGCTTCGTGAGCGGGCTGGGCGAGAGCGACTTCCGCGTCTTCGAGGACGACGCCCCGCAGCCGGTGAGCCACCTGATCGGCGAAGGCACGCCACGCGAGGTGGTGGTCGCGGTGGACATGAGCAGCAGCATGACCGACGCCATGCCCCAGGTGCGCAAGGCCGTGCGCGCCTTCCTGGGCGCCCTGCGCCCCGACGACCAGCTCACCCTCCTCGCCTTCAACGACAACGTGTTCACGCTCGCGCGGCGGGAGACCGACATCGCGGCCCGCCTGCGCGCGGTGGACCGCCTCACGCCCTGGGGAGGCACCGCCCTCTACGACGTGCTCCTGCGCGCGATGGAGCTCCTCCGCCATCGCAAGGGCCGCAAGGTGCTCGTGGTCTTCACGGACGGCGAGGACCAGTCGAGCGGTTCCAGCTTCGCGGACGTGGAGCGGCGGGCAGAAGTCAACGACGCGCCCATCTACATGATCGGCCAGGGCCGGGCCACCACCGACGCCAAGCTGCGCGAGGTGATCGAGAAGCTGGCGCGCATGAGCGGCGGCCGCGCCTTCCACACCGACCGCATCGACGAGCTCGAGCCCGCATTCGCGCAGATCGTGGACGAGCTGGACAACCAATACCTGCTCGGCTACGAGCCCAGCAACCCGGCCCGCGACGGGTCCTGGCGGCGGATCCGCCTGGAGGTCGAGGGCGCGGGCCGCAAGGTCCGCGCGCGTCAAGGCTATCGTGCGCTGCCCAGCGGCGGTCCCGCGGAGGACCGGCCATGATCCCCATTCGGGGGCCGCGCGTCGCGATTGCGGCGCTCGCGCACGCGTCCCTCCTGATGATCCTCATCTGGGGCCGGTGTCCGGCCGCGAGCGCCGCGGACGCGCCGCCGGCCTCTCCCGCTCCGTCTCCCGCTGCGCCCTCCGCCGCCGCGCGGCCCGTGTTCGGGTCCGACGTCGACGTCGTGGCCGTCGACGTGAACGTCGTGGACAAGCAGGGCCGGCCCCTGCGCGGCCTGGGCGTGGAGGACTTCACGATCACGGTGGACGGCGGCTCCCGGCGCGTGGTCTCCGCCGACTTCGTGTCCCAGGCCATGGAGGAGGAGGCGACACCGATGCCACCGCCCTCCCCTGACCGCCTGGTGAGCACGAACGAGGGCATCCGGCGCGGCCGCATCATCGTGATCGTCGTCGACCAGGGGAACATCCGGCCGGGGGTCGGACGCCATGCCCTGCGCGCGGCCGATCGCCTCATGGACGCGCTGAACCCGCAGGACCAGGTGGCCCTGGTCACCCTGCCCGGGGGCGGACCGCAGGTGGACCTCACGAACGACCACGCGCGCGTGCGCGACGCGCTCAAGCGCATCGTCGGACGCGCCCAATTCGCGGGGCCGCGCCTGAGCCTGGCCCAGGCCCAGTCCCTCGACGACAAGCACGGCTTCGACGTCCAGGACCTCCTCGACCGCCTTTGCCCGGGAACACTCCCCCTCCAGGAGCGCGAGCTCTGCATGAAGGACGTGGAGGGCGAGGCCTTCTCCGTCATGGCGAACTTCCGTCACCAGTCGGACGTCGCCATGAAAGGCCTGCTCTTCGTCATGCAGGGCCTGCAGCAGATCGAGGGGCCGAAGACGGTCGTCCTCATCACCGAGGGCCTCCGCTCGGAGCACAGCGCAGAGCTGCGCACCGTCGCCAACGCCGCCGCTGCCGCCCGCGTGGCCTTCTACGGCATCCGCATCGACGAGGCGGGAATGCCTGACGTCGCGCGCGCGGAAGCGGCGCCCACCGTCCTCGAGGATGCCTCCATCACCACCGGCGACCTCTACGGGCTCGC
Organism: Vicinamibacteria bacterium; assembly: GCA_035715025.1. GTDB lineage: Bacteria > Acidobacteriota > Vicinamibacteria > Fen-336 > Fen-336 > AA29. Next base: position 13,508 of record DASTLK010000289.1, on the reverse strand, counting down.
CGCCCTGACCCGGGGCGCCGTCTTCAGCATCATCGGGTCCGCCGCGCCCTTCGAGCGCATCGCCCGCGAGATCTCCGGCTACTACCTCCTCGGGTTCGAGCCGCAAGGCGGCGACCGCGACGGCAAGGACCACGTCGTCGACGTGAAGGTGTCCCGTCCCGGGCTCACCATCCGCGCCCGTCGCGCCCTGCCCATGGCCGCGCCGCGGCTCGAGCAGCGCGACCTGCTGGCCTCGACCCTGCGCAGCCCGCAGCTCGCCCTGGAGCTGCCCCTGCGCGTCGCCACGTACTCGGTGCGAGACGCCGCCTCCGGCAAGATCCTCGTGATCGTGAGCACGGAAGTCGGCCGAGGGGGGACGTCTCCCGCGGGCCTCGCCGTCGGATTCGCGCTGGTGGACGCCAAGGGCAAGGTCGCGGCCAGCAGCTACCAGCGCGTGGCGGACGACGCGGCGGCCTCCGCGGATGGGCCCGTGAGCTACCTGGGCCGGGCCAGCGTGGACCCTGGTCGCTACACCCTCAAGCTCGCCGCCATCGACGCGCGCGGGCGCCGCGGCAGCGTGGAGCACCCCGTCCGTGCCCTCCTCACGACGATCGGACCGATCGAGGTCGGCGATCTCGTCGTGGGCCCGCCGCCGAGCCGGCCCGGCATGTCGTTGCGCCCGGGCGTGGAGGCCACCGTCGATGCGGGCCTAGCGATCGCGCTCGTCGACCTCAGTTCGAAGGAAGCGGGCCCGCTGACGTCGGCCACGGTCTCCCTCGAGTTGGCCACGGAGGAGAACGGTCCCGCGCTCATCTCCGCTCCCGCCCACCTCTCCGACGTGGCCGACGGGCAGCGCTCGGCGCAAGGCGCGGTCTCACTCAGCCTCGTGCCCCCGGGCCACTACGTCGCCCGCGCGGTGGTCTCCGTCGACGGCAAGCCCCTGGGACAAGTCACGCGCCCCGTCGTCGTCACGCCCTCCCGCGGCGCCGCTGCGACCCCCTTCACTGCCCTCAGCCTGCCCGCCCTCCGTTTCGATCGGCGCGTGCTGCTGGCTCCCGAGGTCGTCGTGGAGGCGCTGGATGCCCTGGCCACCGGCGGTCCGCCCTCCCCCGCCGTCGCACGGGCGGCGGAGGAGGCGCGCCAGGGCCGACTCGACAAGCTCGCCGATCTGCTCGGCGCGCGCGAAGCGCCGTCCGCCGGCCTCGCCTTCCTGCGCGGCCTGGGCCTCTACGCCCGCGGAGAGATGGCGGGCGCCGCCGACCAGTTCCGCGCCACCCTGCGGCTCCGTCCCGACTTCGTGCCCGCGACCCTCTACCTCGGCGCGGCCTCCGCGGCCCTGGGCCGCGATCAGGACGCGGTCGGAGCCTGGAACACGGCCATGCTCGAGGAGGCGCGTTCCCCGGTGCTCTCGCTGCTCATGGGCGACGCGCTCCTGCGTCGCGGCGAAGTCGATTCCGCCGTGGACGTGCTGCGGGAGGCGGCCGCCGCCTGGCCGACGGACGACCGGCTACGCCAGCGCCTCGGCCTGGCCTACCTGGCGGGCGGGCGGGCGGGCGACGCCCTTCCCCTGCTCTCCGCCTACGCGGACGCGCATCCGGACGACGCGGACACGCTGTTCGCGATCGTGCGCCTGCTCTACGAGACGCGGGCCGCGTCGGGTGCAGACCGCGAGCGATTCCTGCGCTACGCGCGGGCCTACGTGGCCACGGCGGGGCCGCAGCAGGCGCTGGTCGCGCATTGGATGAAGGCGGCCTTCGGCGCGAAGCCCTGAGGCCGCCCGCGCGGGCTCAGCGTCCTTCCGCGAACACGAACCACGTCGTCCCGTCACTCACCAGCGTCACGTAGTCCCAGCGCCCGTCCAGCGCCAGCGTGTCCGAATCGTGCGAGTGTCCTTCGTGGATCTCGCGCCCGCCTTCGAGATGCTCGCCCGGCGCCGCCTTCACCAGCACGCGGCCCCGCTCGTCGAGGCGGCGGACGGTGACGAAGCGTGACTGGCCGTTGGCCGCCGCGGGCAGGGTGAGATCCAGCCGGCTCCCCTGCAGGACGCGGACGAGGAAGATCCCGCTCGCGTTTCCGGCGGGCAGCACGAGCGGCCCGCTCGCCGACACGGGCACGTTGACGAACGTGAGCCCGAGACCGATGGGGCCGACCGGGCCCGTGGCGCCGGTGGGGCCCTGAGCTCCCGTCGGGCCGGCGGCACCGTCCGGACCCTGAGGCCCCACCGGGCCTTGCGGACCCATGGACCCGGCAACGCCCTCCGCGCCCTGTGGCCCCGCCGGTCCGGGCGGTCCGACGGGGCCCAAGGCTCCCATCGCGCCGTCCTGACCGGGAGCGCCCTCCGGGCCCTGTGGGCCGACGGACCCGTCGATGCCGTCCGCGCCCTTCGGCCCCGGCTCACCGCGCGGGCCGGGCACGCCGCCGCAGGCCGGCGTGGCCGCGTTGGGGCTGGCCGACCCGCCGTCGAGCATCCAGGCCACCGTCTGCGTCGCCGGGTCATAGCGGAACGAGAACGCGTTCGAGTGCAGGCCGGCGAGCAGGGTCGTGGGCTGCCCGACGTCGCCCGCGGCCGCTCCGTTCACGACGACGCTGTTGTCGGGCCCGACGCTCCGATCCAAAGGCGCCGCGTCGGCGACGCGCTCGTAGCCGAACACGACGATGCGGAGAGCAGGACTGCCGGGATCGGGTCCGACGCATTCCGCCCTGGGTGTCGTCGGGACGACCTGCTCGCAGTTCGCGCCGGAGTAGCCGGCCGGACACTGGCAGGTATAGGCGTTGACGCCGTCGATGCACTGGCCGCCGTTCTGGCACGGGTGGTTCGCGCAGTCGTCGACGTTGGTCTGGCACTGGGGACCGGTGAAGCCCGCCGGACAGGTGCAGGTGTAGCTGCCGGCGGTGTTCGTGCACTGGCCACCGTTCTGGCAGGGACTCGTCGCGCACTCGTCCACGTCCTGGCTGCAGCTCGGTCCGGTGAATCCCGGCTGGCAGACGCAACTACCCACCGTGCTGCAGGTCCCGTGGCCGCCGCACGTCGTCGCGGCCTGGCAGAACGTGCACGTCGGATAGGCGTAGTAGTTCGTCGCGCAGGTGTCGCAGGACGCGCCCGCGTGATTGACCGTGCAGACACAATTGCCCTGCGCGTTGCAGGTGCCGTTCCCGCTGCAGGTGGTGCTCGCGTTGCAGTACTTGCAGGACGGATACCCGTAGTAGCTCGGGGCGCAGGTACTGCACGTGGCGCCCGCGTATCCGGTGGCGCAGGAACACTGCCCGTAATAGTTCGCGGTGCCGTGGCCGCTGCACGTGACCTGGTCGCTGTACTGGCACGACTGGCCACTATGGCCGGGGTAGCAGGTGCAAGAGCCATTGCTGTTGATTCCGTCGCTGCACGTGCCTGCGCTCGCCCCCCCGCACACCTGTCCTCCAGACGTGGGGCAAGGCGCGCAGCTCTGTCCGTAACGACCGGCCGGGCAGGACGCGCATTGCGAGGTGCCGACCGTACCGAAGCGGCGACACTGGTAGCTGTGGAAGAACAAGTTGCAGGAAGTGCTGCCCACCTCGGTATAACCGGGGGGACAGCTTTGGTTGCAGGCGGTGGTGATGTCGCAGCTCGCGTTCTGTACGCCGCAGGTCTGACAGTTGGATGGGCAGGTCGGGCTCGGCGGCAGGCTGCAGGACTGCGCGGTCGCGCGGGCGGGAGCGCCCACGCTCAGGAGCAGGACGGCGGCGGCAGTCGCGAGGACGAAACGCCACGGACCCTGCGCACACAGGGACAGAGCAATCCGTGAACCGGGGAGCCGCACGAGAGCACCTCCGATGGCCGCCGTTACAGTGAAGGGAGTTGCGCCATGCTACTCGGGTGGCCGCGCTTGTCAAACGCGGACCAGCATTGACAACCGGCGCGGCGGCGTGCGAGAGTCGCGTCCCGTGCCACCCCGCCGCCGTGCCGCCGTGATCGTGATCGCCGTGGCCCTCTCCACTTGCGCGAGCGCGGCCTTCGCCCAGTCCATCACCGAGAAGCAGGCGGACGAGATCCTGAAGGAGCTGCGGCAGATCCGGCAGCTCCTCGAGCGGCAGGCGCGAGGAGCGCCCGCCCCCCAGGCGCCGGCGGCGCCCCCCGACGATCACGTCACCTTCTCCGTCCCCGCCGGCCCCGTGCTCGGGCGAGCGGACGCGCCGGTGACGATCGTCGAGTACACCGACCTCGAGTGCCCGTTCTGCCACCAGTTCCACGTGACGACCTTCGCGGACATCAAGAAGACGTACATCGACACGGGCAAGGTGCGCTTCATCAGCCGCGACTTCCCGCTCGGCTTCCATGCCCACGCCAAGAGCGCGGCCGTCGCCTCCCGCTGCGGCGGGGAGCAGGGCCAGTTCTGGGAGCTTCGCCACCTGCTCGCCTCGAACGCGGACAAGCTCGCGCCGGAGGCCGTGCTCGGCTACGCGGGCGAGGTCGGACTGGACCTCAAGCGGTTCCAGGCCTGCCTGGCCGCGGACCGGTTCGCGGCCCTCCTCCAGAAGGACCTGGATGACGCCGTCGCCGTCGGCGTCTCGGGGACGCCGACCTTCGTGATCGCGAAGACGGCGCCCGGCGCGATGCAGGGCGTGCGGATCGTCGGAGCCCAGCCCTTCGCCGCCTTCGACCAGAAGATCCGCGCTCTCCTGGAGCCGGCGCCGACCACGGCTCCCTGACCGGCGCTACGGCAGCGCGACCGTGGCGAGCGTGTCCGCCCTGACCTCGAATGGCCGCGGCTCCGCGCCCTCGACCTGCAGGACGTAGGAGCCCGGGGCGAAGTTCTCCAGGCGGCGGATGGGCGCGGTCAGGGTGAGCCGGCCCTCCGGGGAGAAGAACGCGAACGGGTAGGGCTGTCCGCCGCCGATCAGGATCTGCGCGCGCGCGCTCCCGTGCGCGAGCGTGACGGGCCCCGCGTGGATCTCGATCCCGCCCCCGACGGTCAGCGGCAGCAGGACGGCGGGCGCGGGCGTCGTCACGGCCAGGACCGCGGGGGCGTAACCGCTGGCATAGACGGCCAGCCCATAGCTGCCGGGAGGCAGGGACGGGATCTCGCCTCGCCCGTCGCTGTCGAGTCCCACCATGCCCGCGAACACCGTCGCGCCCGATCCGTCCGTCGCACGCGCCTGGACCGCGCGCAGCGGCACCCCGAAGGACGCGTCGCGCACCTCGATCGCGATGCCGGTCCCGCGCGTGAGCTCGACGACGAGGTCGTCGCCGCCGCTCTCGACGGGCGTGACCTCGCGCGTCTCGACCTGATAGCCGGACTTGCGCGCGACGAGCGTGTAGGGGCTGGCCTCGAGGTCCTCCAGGCTGAATCGCCCGTTGCTGTCCGTGGTCGCCCCGCGTGGACCGCGAGCCGCGGTGTGCGTGTTGGCCTGCACGACCACGTCGGCCAGCGGCTGGTGGGTCGTGGCATCGACGACGAGGCCTCCGAGCCGCGCGAACGGGATGACGAGGTCGAGGGTCGCGTCGCCGTTGATCGTGATCGACTGGAGGCGGGGGGCGGCGCCGGGTCCTTCGGGAGCGCTGACCGTCACGTTGTAGGTGCCCTCGGAGAGGCCTTCGAGCCGGTAGGCGCCGGACCCGTTCGTGCGCGCCGACGTGAACGGTCCGCCTCCGCCGCGTGAGGCCGAGACGTTCGCGCCCTCCAGGGGCTGGCCGTTGCGCGTGACCATCCCCGACAGCGAGAACCCGCTCTCGAACACGATCTGCGCCTGCGCCTCGTCCTCCCCCTCCGCGATCTCGACCTGTGCGCTCGCCGAACGCATGCCGGCGGTCGGATCGCCCGCCATCGCGCGCAGGTCGACGGGACCGGCGGGAGCCCCCGTCAGCTCGAAGGAGCCGTCGGCGGCGGCGCTGGTGGCCGCCCCATAGCCGTCCGGCCCGCTCGCGAACACGCGCACGCTGGCGCGCAAGGCGGCGGGCAAGCCGGAGACCACGCCGCGGATGCGCGTCCCCGAGGCCAGCGACAGCACCAGGTTCTCGCGCGACTCCCCGACTTGCAGGATGACGTCCGCGGGCGTCGTGCCGTGTCCGCGCAGCGACGCGGCCACGCTGTAGCGGCCGGCCGTGACATGGCGGAAGCGGAAGCGGCCGGCATCGTCGGTGACGGTCGTGTCGCCCCCCGCGAATCCCCCGAAGCCGCCGCCGCGGCCACGTCCGCCTCCGGCTCCGGCGGAAAGGCTCACCGCCGCCCCCGCGAGCGGCGCGCTCGTCGGCGACAACACCACCCCGCCGACCGTTCCCCCGGGCAGCATGCGCAGCTCGGCGGAGGCGGGTCCCTCCTTCACGTCGACCACTGCCGTGGCGTCCGCGTAGTCCGGATGCTGCGCGACCACGGTGTACGAGCCCACGGCCAGGCCCTCGATCGCGAAGCGGCCCTCGCTGTCCGTGCGCGCGTCGGACTCGCCCATGAGCTGCGCCAGCGCACGGCCGCCCCCACCCGCGCGCTGCAAGGTGACGGCGGCATCGAGGACGGGGACACCCCCCGCGCCGTCGAGCACCCGGCCGCGGATCGCGTTGCCGGGGACGAGGCGCACTTCGACGCCTTCGCGCGTGCCGCCTTCGTCCACGGACACGCCGCCCACGCGCGCGCTCTGATAGCCCTTGGCCTGCGCCACGACCTCCCAGGTGCCGGCGGGCACGTCTTCGAGGACGAACGCGCCTTCCTCGCTGTGGATTGCTTGCGGCCCCGCGCCGCCGCCGCCGGCCACCGCGCGGATGACGCGGACCATCGCCCGGCCGCCTCCGCCTCCGAAGCGGCCGCCGGGTCCGGAGCCGCCGCGGCCACTGGACCGGTCAGGGCCGAAGTCGACCTGGAAATCCGCGACGGGCGACAGGGTCTGCGCATCGATCACGCGGCCGGCGATGCGGCCGGGTCCGGGGACGACGATGTCCACGTCCTCGGAGGGCGCGGCCACGCCTTCGCGCCGCGCCCCCGTCCCGTCGGGCCCGAGGACCACGAGGTCGTAGGTCTCCCCCGCGCGCAGGCCGGCGATGGAAAAGCCGCCGTCGGCGCCGGTGGGGCGCAGGTCGGCGCCGGGTGCGAACGGACCGAAGCCGGGCTCGGACCCGCCCGCGGTCACCGCGCGCACCCAGTACCCCTCGGCGCTCCGCCCGTCGCGCCGCGAGATGGTGCCGCGGATGCCCGCGCCCGCGGCCAGGGTGATGTCGAGCGGATCGCGGCGATCGGCGTCGACGGGCACGCGATCCAGGCGATGGTCCGCGAATCCGGGTTTGGAGACGGTCAGCGAGTAATCGCCCTCGCTCAGGCCCTTCACCTCGAACTTCCCGTCGTTGCCGCTGCTCGCCTTGGGGCGCGCGGTGGCCAGAGCGCCTACGCCGAGGGCGCGGGCGGCCCGCGCTCCGAAGCCCCGGCCGCTGCCCAACTCGATCTCCGCGTCCGCGATCGGCCGGCCGGATTCGTCGCGCACGCGGCCGGCGAGGGTCAGGCCGCGATGGAGCACGACGTCGACCGTCTTCGTGGATCCGGGTGGCAGCGAGAGTCCGCCCGTGGTCTTCGGCTGGTAGTCGGGATGCGCGATGGTGAGGCGCTGATCGTCACCTGCGGTGAGGCGCGGGGCCTTGAAGGTGCCGTCCGCGCCCGTGCGGAAGACGAGGCGGTCGGCCCGCCGCAAGGCGCCCAGGCGCGCGGCCATCCCGCCCGGCGCGGAAGGAATGATGCGGCCGAGCGCGCCTGCCACCGGCTTGCCCCCATCGTCCGTCACGCGGCCGGTGAGTGTCGCCGCCAGCGTGAGAGGGAGGTCCAGACGGAGAGTCTCCGCCGTCGTGAGGAGCACACGGTCGCGGACGTAGGGCGTGTAGCGCGGCTCGTCCGCGCGCAAGCGGTAGGGCCGCTGCGGGAGGAGCCCGCGAATCCGGTAGCGGCCGTCCGGCCCCGTGCGGGCCGTGCGCGTGCGCGTACCGTCCTCCGCCGTGACGCGCACGCGCGCCACGGGCGCGCGCGTGCGCGTGTCGATGGCCAGCCCCTCCAGCGTGGGCGGCGGCTCCAATACGACGGTCAGCACGCGTCCCGCAGGCGACGGCAACGGACCCGTGGACACCTCGCCCAGGCCCGCGTCGCCACCCTCGGCGACGAGCGTTCCCGCGCGCGCGGGCAGGTCCATGAGCTGGAACCGTCCGTCCGCGCCCGCCTCCACCCACGGCGTCTCCAGGCCCCCCGTCTCGAACCGCACCAGCGCCCCCGCCGCCGGAGCCTTGCGGTCGCTGCGCAGGACGACCCCGGAAGCGATGGCGCCGAGTCCGAGCGCGATCGGCCGCGGCATGGCGCCGGCGCGGACGCTGGGGATGATGGCGGAGGCGTAGGACCGCGCGACCACGGTCAGTCCATTGCCGTCGGGGGCGGCTTCGCTCGAGCGGAACACGCCGTCCGCGCCCGTCACCACCGTGCGCGCCGCGGGAGCCACTTCGGCATCGCCTGCCGCCGGCCCGCCGCGCGACCATACCGTGACCGACGCTCCCGCCACCGGAGCGCCGGTGGCGCTGACCACCCGGCCGGCCAGCGTTTCCGCGCGCGCCAGCACGTGCTCGCCGAGGTCGTCGCTCTCGGTGGTGTCGTAGGTCCCGCCCATCCAGGAGGGGACGACGCCTCCGCCGGCGGCGAGAAGACGCACGGTGCCGCCGGGGACGGCGGAGAGGGCGACCGCGAACGTGCCGTCTCCACGCGTGGTGGCCGCGGCCAGCGGCCTGGGCGCTTCTCCCCCCCGGGCCAGGCGGCGCGCCTCGACATCGGGAGGCTCGTACGGGATCGCGCTGACGGTGACGCCCGGCGCGGGCCGCTCGCCGATCAGGAGGCGTCCACGCAACTCCCCCGCGTGGGCGCGGCCGCAAAGGGCCACGCTCGCGGTCAGGATGACGACGCAATCGAGCACGCGGCCAGGGCGCGGCATCCTTCCTCCCGGCCACATGGTACACGGGCCCACATCTCCTTGGACCCCCCGTCCGACCCGCGCGTTGGCTTTTTACCTGCTTTTTACGAGTGGCCGCTACTCCTCGTCCTCGCGCAGCTTGGCCAGCACGGAGAGGTCCTCGAGCGTGGTCGTGTCGCCCACCGTCTCCTTTCCCGCCGCGACGTCGCGGAGAAGACGGCGCATGATCTTGCCGCTGCGCGTCTTGGGCAGCGCGTCGGTGAAGCGGATCTCCTCCGGCCGTGCGATCGATCCGATCTCCTTGACGACATGCTCCTTGAGCTCACTGCGCAGGACGTCGTCCGCCTTGAAGCCGCCCTTGGGGGTCACGAAGGCGACCAGGGCCTGGCCTTTCAACTCGTCCGGCCGCCCCACCACCGCCGCCTCCGCCACCTTCGCGTGCGAGACGAGAGCCGACTCGACCTCCATGGTTCCCAGCCGATGGCCGGCGACGTTGATGACGTCGTCCACCCGTCCCATGATCCAGAAGTACCCGTCGGCGTCGCGCCGCGCGCCGTCACCCGTGAAGTAGATGCCGGGGAACTTCTTCCAGTACTGCTCGACGTAGCGGTCGGGGTCCTTGTAGACCGTACGCAGCATCGAAGGCCACGGCTTCTTGATCACGAGGTAACCGCCCGCGCCCGTCGGGACGGACTTTCCGTCCTTGTCCACGACGTCCGCGTCCACGCCGAAGAAGGGCAGCGTCCCCGAGCCGGGCTTGGTGGGGACGGCCCCCGGAAGGGGCGTGATCATGATCGCGCCCGTCTCCGTCTGCCACCAGGTGTCGACGATCGGGCAACGGCCCCCGCCGATCATCGTGCGGTACCACATCCAGGCCTCGGGGTTGATGGGCTCACCCACCGTGCCCAAGAGGCGCAGCGAGGTGAGGTCGTGCTTGCGCGGCCACTGCTCGCCCCAGCGCACGAAGGCGCGGATGGCGGTGGGCGCGGTATAGAGGATGTTGACGCGGTGCTTCTCGACGATGTCCCACATCCGGTCCGGCTCCGGATGGTTGGGGGCGCCTTCGTACATGAGGCTGGTGGCGCCGTTGGCCAGCGGACCGTAGACGACGTAGCTGTGCCCGGTCACCCAGCCGATGTCGGCGGTGCAGAAGTACGTGTCCTCGTCCTTGATGTCGAACACGTACCTGGTGGTGAGCGTCGCCTGCAGGAGGTAACCGCCCGTGGTGTGGACCACGCCCTTGGGCTTGCCGGTGGTGCCGCTCGTGTAGAGGATGAAGAGCGGGTGCTCGGCGTCGAGCGGCTCCGCCGGACAGACGGGCGAAGCGGCCGCCATCAGCTCGTGCCACCAGTGGTCGCGGCCGGCCTGGAACGGCACCGGAGCCCCGGTCCGGCGGACGACGACCACGTGCTGGACGGTCTTCGCGCCCTTGAGCGCGCCGTCGACGTTGACCTTGAGGGGAACGATCTGTCCGCGGCGATAGCCGCCATCCGCGGTGATGATCACCTTGGCCTCGGCGTCGTTCATGCGGTCGCGCACCGCCTCCGAGCTGAAGCCGCCGAAGACCACGGTGTGCGTGGCCCCGATGCGGGCGCAGGCCAGCATGGCCACCGCCGCCTCCGGGATCATCGGCATGTAGATGCCGACGCGGTCGCCCTTGTGCACGCCGAGGGCCTTGAGCACGTTCGCGAAGCGGCCGACCTCGCGCAGGAGCTCTTGATAGGTCAGGGTGCGGGTCTCTCCCGGCTCTCCTTCCCAGATGATGGCCGCCTTGTTCTTGCGCCAGGTGCTGACGTGCCGGTCCAGGCAGTTCTCGGAGATGTTCAGCGTCCCCCCGATGAACCACTTCGCGAAAGGCGGGTTCCATTCCAGGACGCGGTCCCACTTCCTCGACCAGCGCAGCGTCTCCGCCTGCTGTGCCCAGAAGCCTTCCGGGTCGCGGAGGCTCGCCTCGTAGAGCGCTCGATATTCGCCCAGGCTCTTGACGTGGGCGGCCTGCGCGAACGACTCCGGGGGCGGGAAGACCCGCCCCTCCTTCAGGGTGCTCTCGATGTCGTCAGCCACCCGTCACCTCCTCCAGCCCCAGCTCGATGGGGCCCGTCTCCGGATGCCGTTCCAGCTCGGTGCCGCCCTGCACGACGAGGACGCGCAGCTCCAGGCGCTGCCCGGGGCCGGGGTTGAGCTCGCGCCGGGGTATGGCGAGCTCCAGCACCGATCCCACCGCGGCCAGGGCGTGCGTCGCGCCCGCGATCCAACCCATCTCCGTCCAGACCTCGCGTGTCACCACCGTCCGGCCGTCCTCCCTCCGAACACGATAGCGCAGGCTCTCCGGGCCGGGGAAGCTCACCACCACCTCCGCCAATCCGAGGAGGTCGCTCAGGGCCCCGGTGCTCGGCTCCACGAGCACGCTCAGGCAGCGCCGGTCCGTGCCGAAGCGGACAGCGCGAACGCCCTGGCCCCCGCGATGCATGGCGCCCGTGAGCGGCACGCGGTGGAGGCCCGCCGCTGCCCACTCGTCCGCGGACGTGATCTCGCCGTCGATGACGGGCGTGACCTCGCCCGCCGGCCGGCTCTGCCGCACCTCGAGATGGCGCGTCGTGATGAGCGTCTCGGAGAGGGCCTCGGGCGCGGGAAGGCCGAGCGCGTCGTAGACCGCGCGCAGGTAGCGCCGGAACAGGCGATCGAACTCGAAGTCGTTCTCGGACGAGTGGTCGTCGCCGTACCACCAGCACCAATCGCTGCCGGACGCCGCCCGGAAGGCGTCCCGTGCGCGCTCCGTCGCCTCCGGGGCCACCCCGCCCGATTTCTCCGCGGCGGACAGCGCATCCCGCGCCGCCCCCAGGAGGTCCCAGGCGCGCCGGTCGTCCGCGTGCCCGATCCACACCGAGAAATCGGAATGGATCCAGCTGCCCGCAAACACGCGCGGCAACGGGTGCGGGAGGCCGGCCGCCATCGCCTCGCTCATCGTGACGCCTCGCAGATGCGGATCCGCGCTCAGCCCGGCATAGAACCGGCGCAGGAACGTCCGTCCGCCTTCGCGGAAGTGCTCCCAGGCGTTCTCCCCGTCCAGGATGATCGGCACCACGGGATCGCCGCCATGTCCTTCGCGCACCCAGGTCTCCCCGATGCGCCGGATGCGCTCGAGGAGGTCGTGGGCGGCGTGCTCCGGATCCGAGCCCGAATAGCTGAAGCCGATGAGGTCGCTCAGCGTCCGGTCGCGGAACAGCATTGCGATCTGGCCGGCGGGGGTGCGGCGGATCCAGGGTCGATACAGGAGGTCGACGGGATGGGCCGTGCCCCGGCTGTCGCGATGCAGGGGACGCTGGATGCTGCGCTCGAGCACGCCTTCGTCGGAGGCGGTCCAGCGCAGGCCGGCGCGCGCCATCTCCGTCACCGCCTCCTCCGACACCGCGCCCTCCGACGGCCACATGCCGGCGGGCGGGCGGCCGAACACGGCGGCATGGCGGTCGATGGCACGACGAATCTGGTCCGCCGCGTCCTCGGGGTGCCGGAATCGGCGGGGCACGTAGGCGCCGGGGTGGGCCTCGCGGTGCACGTCGCTGTCGCAGAGGAGAGGCAGGATCGGGTGGTAGTAGGGCGAGGCCGACAGCTCGACGCGTCCCTCGTCGGCGGCGCGGCGATAGGCGGGGATGACGGCGGCCAGCAGGGCCCGCTCGCGCTCGGCCAGGAGGCGCTTGTCGTCCTCGGTGTAGCCGCGCCCCTTCGCGATCAGCGCCCTCAGCGCCGGGTCCTCGCGCTGCCACTCCAGGTCGAACCAGGCCAGCTTCGAGAGCACCTGGAGGTCCCGCATTGCGTCCGCGCCGAAATGCGGCGCCACCACGCGCAGCGAGGCCTCGTCGTTGCGGGGACCGCGCAGGGCATGGAGCTCGGCGAAGCGGGGGAAGCGGCCGATCAGGTTCTCGGGATGGGCCATGAACGCGCAGCGCAGGAGGTAGACCTTCTCGGACTCGTCGAGGCCGTCCGCAGGGGCGAGGCCCAGCCTCAGCTCCGCCTCGCGCGCCTCGCCGCTCACGTAGGCCTCGATTTGGTCGAGGAGCGAGGGAACGAGGTTGAAGGTGACGTGGACCTCCGGGGTCTCGGCGAGGATCTGCACCATGCCCCAGTAGTCCTTCAGCGCGTGCAGGCGCACCCAGGGCAGCACGAAGGTGCCGTCCAGGGGGTCGCGGTAGGACGGCTGGTGCATGTGCCAGAGCACGGCGACGTGAACCGTTCTCGTCAATGGCGCCCCGCCCCATCCGTAACCGGCGCCCAAAACCCCCGTGCTAGGCTCATCCGGTGACGTGGCTCCGGTGGCTCCGCCCCACCCTTCTCGACCGGTACGTGGCCCGCGAGATCTGGCCTCCCACCGGCCTCGGGCTCCTGCTGTTCACGTTCATCCTGCTCCTCGACCAAATCTCGAACCTCATGAAGGTGCTGGTCTCGCGCGGAGCGGACCTGACCACCGTCCTGCGGGCATTCGCGTACCTGCTGCCGAGCATCTTCTCGGTCACCATCCCGATGGCGTTCCTGCTCGGCGTGCTGCTGGCCTTCGGCCGGATGGCCAGCGACAGCGAGATCGTGGCCCTGCGGGCCAGCGGGGTCAGCCCCCTCAGCCTGCTCCGGCCCGTGAT